>CAMLOC010000439.1 GCA_946481465.1 uncultured Shinella sp.
ACAGAGAGAATGCCCCGATCAGCGCACGGGAACTGACGGACGAATTCATGCGGCTGAAGCGCGGCTCCGTCACGCGTCGCCACTTCCTGGCCGTCACCGGCCTCGGCCTCGCCGCCGCGGTTCTGGCCCGCCAGCCGGGCCTCTTCACCTCCGAGGCCCATGCGCAGGAAGACCTCGGCTCGGCCATGTCGCTCGCCACCTGGCCGAACTACCACGACCCGGCGACCTTCGAGGCCTTCACCGCCGCCACCGGCGTCGCCGTCGAGGTCAACGTGTTCGGCTCGAACGAGGAGATGCTGGCGAAACTCCAGGCCGGCGGTACCGGCTGGGACCTCTTCGTGCCCACCAACTATACGATCTCCACCTATGCCGGCCTCGGCCTGATCGACCCGCTCGATCTTGCCAAGGTGCCGAATTTCGACGCCAAGACCCAGAACACCCGCTTCACCAACGAGGGCACGGTCGACGGCAAGGTCTATGCGCTGCCGAAGAACTGGGGCACGACGGGCATTGCCGTCAATGCCGACAAGGTGAAGGCGAAGGTGACGAGCTGGAAGGAGTTCTTCGAGGTCGCCATGACCGAGGCGGACGGCCGCGCCATGGTGCACGACTACCAGCTCACCACCATCGGCAACGCCCTCGTCTCGCTCGGCTTCTCCTTCAATTCGATCAAGCCCGAGGAGCTCGCCAAGGCCGAGGAGCTGCTGATCAAGGTCAAGCCGCATCTCTACGCCATCAACAGCGACTACCAGCCCTCCATGCGCGCCTCCGACGCCTGGATGACCATGTGCTGGACCAATGACGGCGCCCAGCTCAACCGCGACATCCCGGAAATCCAGTTCGCGCTCGGCTCCGACGGCGGCGAGATCTGGTCGGATTTCTACGCCGTGCCGAAAAGCGCCGCCAACAAGCCGGCCGGCTATGCCCTGCTCAACTTCCTGATGGACCCGCAGAACGCGGTGAAGGAGCACATCGCCAACGGCGCGCCGACGACGGACAGCCGCGTGCTCTCGCTGCTGCCGGCCGAAATCACCGGCAACAAGATCGTCTATCCGGACGAAGCTGCGCTCACCCCGCTCGAATTCGGCGCGGCGGTGACGCTGACAGACCCGGCGCGTGCGGAGCTGATGGCGCGGTTCAAGTCGGCGTAGCCGTCTCGCCCCTCATCCGGCCTGCCGGCCACCTTCTCCCCGCAAGCGGGGAGAAGGAAATGTGTGGCTACGTCCCGTTTCCTCTCGAACGGAACGACACGGCGCCGCATACCCCTTCGCCCCGCTTGCGGGGAGAAGGTGGCGGCAGCCGGATGAGGGGCAATCCACCGATACGCAACAGGAAAACCGCAATGCCCCTGACGATGACGACAAAAAGACGGCTGGTGACGGCGGCACTGCTGGCGCCGGCTTCCGCCTGGCTGTTCGTCTTCCTCGTGCTGCCCTTCATCGCCATGGTGGTCTTCTCCGTCGGCGAGCGCGGGCCTGCGGGCGGCTACCAGGCGGCGTTCACCTTCGCGCAATATGCCAACCTGCCGGCCCGCGCCGCCGCCTACTGGAACACCCTCCTGCTGGCGCCCGCAGGCGCGTTCCTGTGCCTCCTCGTTGCCTATCCGACGGCCTATTACCTCGCCGTCAGGGCAAACCCGCGCCACCGGCTGTTGCTCGTCTCGCTGGTGGTCGTGCCGTTCTGGACGAGCCTGCTCGTGCGCACCTATGCCTGGATGTACATCCTCGGCTCGCGCGGTATCCCGAACCTCCTCGACATGATCGGCATTGCCGACGTGCGCCTGCTCAACACGCCCGGCGCCGTGCTGCTCGGCATCGTCTACGGCTACCTGCCGCTGATGATCATGCCGATCTATGTCAGCCTCGAAAAGCTCGACCGGCGCCTGCTCGAAGCCTCCGCCGACCTCGGCGCGAAACCCCTGTCGACCTTCTTCTCCGTCACCCTGCCGCTGTCGCTGCCGGGCGTCATGACGGGCGTCGCGCTCGTCACCATCCTGCTTCTCGGAGAATATCTCATCCCGCAGCTCCTCGGCGGCGGCAAGGTCTTCTTCATCGGCAATGCGCTGGTCGATCTCTTCCTGCAATCGCGCAACTGGCCCTTCGGCTCGGCCATCGCCGTTACGCTGGTCGCCGTCGTCGTGGTGGTGCTGATGGTCGCCATGCGCATCGCCTGGCGCATTTCCGGCACGAGACAGGTGGACCTCGTCTGATGCGCGCGCTGATTACTTCCGTCTATCTCTTCCTCTACGCGCCGATCGCGCTCGTCGTGCTGTTCTCCTTCAATGCGGGGCGCAATGCGAGCGAATTCACCGGCTTCTCCGTCGCCTGGTACGGCAAGGCGCTCGCCAATCCATTCCTCGTCACCGCGTTGCAGAACAGCCTGATCATCGCCTTCGTCAGCGCCACGCTCGCCGCCGTCTTCGGCACCATGGCCGCCCTCGGCCTCGAACGGCTCGGAGCGCGCGCCCGCGCGGTCTTCGACGGCCTGCTCGCCGCCGCCATCGTCGTGCCGGGCGTCGTCATCGGCATCGCGACGCTGGTCGCCCTCGTCGCCGTCTTCGGCGCGGTCAATCCGGCCATCGCCGCCATCTGGCCCGGCGAGAAGCCGCCGCAGCTCGGCCTCGGCTACGGCTCGATCATCGCCGCGCACGGCCTCTTCACCATGGCGCTCGTCACCATGATCGTGAAGGCGCGCATCGCGACGCTCGGGCGCGACATCGTCGAGGCTTCGGCCGATCTCTACGCGACGCCGCTCACCACCTTCCGCGATATCGTGCTGCCGCAGATCCTGCCCTCGGTGCTCGCCGGGTTCCTGCTCGCCTTTACCTTCTCCTTCGACGATTTCATCGTGGCCTACTTCGTCGCGGGCTCGAAGACGACGCTGCCGATCTACGTCTTCGCCTCGATCCGCCGCGGCGTGACGCCGGAGGTGAACGCCATCGCGACGATGGTGCTGGTCGCCTCGCTCATGCTGATCCTCATCGCCCGCCTTCTCATGCGGGAAAAAGCCAGAAAATCGCCTGCCGGGGAGTGAGAACGATGATCCTGAAGAACCGTGTCGCCATCGTCACCGGAGCGGGCTCCGGCATCGGCCGGGCCGGCGCGCGCATCATGGCGCGCGAGGGCGCCACCGTCTGCGTCGCCGATCTCAACGAGACGCGCGCCGCCGAGACCGTGGACTTCATCCGCGCCGACGGCGGCAAGGCCGAAACGGTCATCGTCGACGTCACCGACGACGTGGAGCTGAAGATGGCAGTCGCCGGGGTGCTGTCGCGCCACGGCCGCATCGACATCCTGCACAACCATGCCGGCGCGCAGGTCGCCGGCGACCTCGAAAGCGTGCCGCTCGACGGGCTCGATCTGTCCTGGAACCTCAATGTGCGCGCCCACCTGATGGCCGCGCGCCTCGTCATGCCGGCCATGAGGGCGCAGGGCAAGGGCGTCATCCTCAACACCGCCTCCTCCTCCGGCGTGCTCTACGACCGCGAGATGATCGCCTACACGACGACGAAACACGCCGTCATCGCCATGACGAAGCAAATGGCCGGCGACTATGCCGGCCACGGCATCCGCGTCAACGCGCTCTGCCCGGGCTGGGTGGATACGCCCTTCAACGCCCCCTTCATCAACCAGATGGGCGGGCGGGATGCGATCGAGGCCTATATCAAGGAAAAGGTGCCGATGGGCCGCTGGGCGGATGTGGAGGAGATCGCCGAACCGATCCTCTTCCTCGTCTCCGACCGGTCAAGCTACATGACCGGCCAGATCCTCGTGGTCGACGGCGGCGAGACCGTCACTTAAGTTCAGACGGACGCCATCGCCCCCTGATGCACGACGATGCGGGCGTGATAGGGCACGCGCTTGTAGAGATCGAGCACATCCTGGTTGATCAGCCGGACGCAACCGGACGAGGTCGCCTTGCCGATGGATTTCCATTCCGGCGAGCCGTGCAGGCGGTAGAGCGTGTCCTTGCCGTTCTGGAAGATGTAGAGCGCGCGGGCGCCGAGCGGGTTCTTGATGCCCGGCTCCATGCCGCCGTTCTCGACGGAATACCTGGCAAGGCTCGGCGTGCGCGCGATCATGTCGGCCGGCACCTTCCAGCGCGGCCAGGGCTGGCGCCAGTGGATGATGCCCTCGCCTTCCCAGGCGAAGCCATCGCGGCCGATGCCCACGCCGTAGCGCATCGCCGTGCCGCCCGGCTCCACGACATAGAGGAAGCGGCCG
>CAMLOC010000440.1 GCA_946481465.1 uncultured Shinella sp.
ATGGCCGCGGTTCGTGCAAGCGGCGCCATTCCGAATGCCGAATACCTGCTGTCCGCGGAAAATATCCGCAAGGAATTCCCGGGCGTCGTGGCGCTCGACAATGTCGAGTTCAAGCTGAAGCGCGGCACCGTGCATGCCCTGATGGGCGAGAACGGCGCGGGCAAGTCCACGCTGATGAAGATCCTCGCCGGCATCTACACGCCCGACCAGGGCGAGGTGCTGCTCAAGGGCCAGAAGATCCGCCTGCAATCGCCGCTCGACGCGCTGGAAAACGGCATCGCCATGATCCATCAGGAGCTCAACCTGATGCCCTTCATGACGGTGGCCGAGAACATCTGGATCCGCCGCGAGCCGAAGAACCGCTTCGGCTTCGTCGACCACGGCGAGATGAACCGCAAGACCGCCGCGCTCTTCAAGCGCCTCAACATCGCGATGGACCCGGAAACCCAGGTGCGCGACCTTTCCGTCGCCAACCGCCAGATGGTCGAGATCGCCAAGGCGGTTTCCTATGAGAGTGACGTGCTCATCATGGACGAGCCGACCTCGGCGCTCACCGAGCGCGAGGTGGAGCACCTCTTCACCATCATCCGCGACCTGCGCTCGCAGGGCATCGGCATCGTCTACATCACCCACAAGATGAACGAGCTGTTCGAGATCGCCGACGAATTCTCGGTGTTCCGCGACGGAAAATACATCGGCACCCACGCCTCGACCGATGTGACGCGCGACGACATCATCCGCATGATGGTCGGCCGCGAGATCACCCAGATGTTCCCGAAGGAAGAGGTGCCGATCGGCGACGTCGTGCTGTCGGTGAAGAACCTCACCTTGAAGGGCGTCTTCCACGACGTCTCCTTCGACGTGCGCGCCGGGGAGATCCTCGGCCTTGCCGGCCTCGTCGGGTCCGGCCGCTCGAACGTCGCCGAGACGATCTTCGGCGTCACCCCGGCGACCTCGGGCACGATCTCGATCAACGGGAAACAGGTCGATATCGACAGCCCGAACACGGCGATCAAGCACCGCATGGCGTTCCTGACGGAAGACCGCAAGGACACCGGCTGTCTCCTGATCCTCGATATCCTGGAGAACATGCAGATCGCCGTCCTTCAGGACAAGTTCGTCAAGAACGGCTTCGTCGCCGAGGGCGAACTGATGAAGGTCTGCGAGGAGATGAGCCGGAAGCTGCGGGTAAAGACCCCGAATCTTTCCGAGCGCATCGAGAACCTTTCGGGCGGCAACCAGCAGAAGGTGCTGATCGGCCGCTGGCTTCTGACCAATCCGCGCATCCTCATCCTCGACGAGCCGACGCGCGGCATCGACGTGGGCGCAAAGGCGGAAATCCACCGCTTCGTGACGGAGCTTGCCCGCGACGGCGTCGCCGTCGTCATGATCTCGTCGGAAATGCCCGAGGTC
Organism: uncultured Shinella sp.; assembly: GCA_946481465.1. Next base: position 1,414 of record CAMLOC010000440.1, read on the forward strand.
CTCGGCATGAGCGACCGCGTCATGGTCATGCACGAGGGCCGCGTCACCGGCATTCTCGACCGGGCCGAAGCGACCCAGGTCAAGGTCATGGAACTGGCTGCCCAGTAAGATTTACGGCGGCCGAGGGGCCGCAAGGGAGGTAATCATGAGCACGAATTCCGCCGCGCAGGCCCAGGCCGCCGCCCAGAAATCTGCCCGCCGGCTCCCGCCGGAACTCAACATCTTTCTCGTCCTCGTCGGCATCGCGCTGGTCTATGAGATCCTCGGCTGGATCTTCGTCGGCCAGAGCTTCCTGATGAACCCGCAGCGCCTGACGATCATCATCCTGCAGGTCTCGGTCATCGGCATCATCGCCGTCGGCGTGACGCAGGTCATCATCACCGGGGGCATCGACCTGTCCTCCGGCTCGGTCGTCGGCATGACCGCGATGTTCACCGCCTCGCTGGCGCAGGCCTCCACCTGGCCGCGCGCGCTCTATCCGTCCCTCACCGACCTGCCGGTCATCGTGCCCGTCGCGCTCGGCATCGGCGTCGGCCTGCTTGCCGGCTTCATCAACGGCCAGCTCATCGCCAAGACGAAGATCCCGCCCTTCATCGCCACGCTCGGCATGATGGTCTCCGCCCGCGGCGTCTCCAAGTGGTACACCAAGGGCCAGCCGGTCTCGGGCCTCACCGAACAGTTCAATTTCATCGGCACCGGCATCTGGCCCGTCGTGATCTTCCTCGTCGTCGCCGTGATCTTCCACATCGCGCTGCGCTACACCCGCTACGGCAAGTTCACCTATGCGATCGGCGCGAACGTGCAGGCCGCCCGCGTTTCCGGCATCAATGTCGAATCCCACCTGGTCAAGGTCTATGCCATTGCAGGCGCGCTGGCCGGCCTTGCCGGCGTCGTCACCGCGGCGCGCGCCCAGACCGCGCAGGCCGGCATGGGCGTCATGTACGAACTCGACGCCATCGCGGCCACCGTCATCGGCGGCACCTCGCTTGCCGGCGGCGTCGGCCGCATCACCGGCACGGTCATCGGCACCGTCATCCTCGGCGTCATGACATCGGGCTTTACCTTCCTGCGCGTCGATGCTTTCTACCAGGAGATCGTCAAGGGCGTGATCATCGTCGCCGCCGTCGTCGTCGACGTCTACCGGCAGAAGAAACGCAAGACGTAATTGAAAGAGCGAACAGGGAGTGGCGAATAGCGAATGGTTCGCCGACAACCGCCCCCTATTCGCCATTCCCTATTCGCTCCCCTACAAACGAGGACAACATGACTGTAAGATTTGGTCTTCTCGGCGCCGGCCGCATCGGCAAGGTCCATGCCAAGGCCGTCACCGGCAATCCCGACGCCGTGCTCGTCGCCGTCGCCGACGCCTTCCCGGCCGCGGCCGACGCCATCGCCAAGCAGTATGGCTGCGAGGTCCGCACCATCGAGGCGATCGAGGCCGCCAAGGACATCGACGCCGTCGTCATCTGCACGCCGACCGACACCCATGCCGACCTCATCGAGCGTTTCTCACGCGCCGGCAAACACATCTTCTGCGAGAAGCCGATCGACCTCGACGTCGAGCGCGTGCGCGCCTGCATGAAGGTGGTCGAGGAGACGAAGGGCAAGCTGATGGTCGGCTTCAACCGCCGCTTCGACCCGCATTTCATGGCCGTGCGCAAGGCGATCGACGACGGCCGCATCGGCGACGTCGAGATGGTGACGATCACCTCGCGCGATCCCGGCGCCCCGCCGGTCGACTACATCAAGCGCTCCGGCGGCATCTTCCGCGATATGACGATCCACGACTTCGACATGGCCCGCTTCCTGCTCGGCGAGGAGGTCGCCTCGGTCTCGGCCACCGCCGCCGTGCTGGTCGATCCGGAAATCGGCAAGGCCGGCGACTATGACAGCGTCTCCGTCATCCTGCAGACGAAATCCGGCAAGCAGGCGATCATCTCCAACTCGCGCCGTGCCACCTACGGCTACGACCAGCGCATCGAGGTACACGGCTCCAAGGGCGTCGTCTCGGCCGAGAACCAGCGCCCGGTCTCCATCGAGATCGCCAACGGCGACGGCTATACCCGCCCGCCGCTGCACGATTTCTTCATGACCCGCTACACGGAAGCCTATGCCAACGAGATCGCCGCCTTCATCGCCGCGATCGAGAAGGGCGCGACCATCACCCCCTCCGGCGCCGACGGCCTCGCCGCTCTGGCTCTTGCGGACGCGGCCGTGAAATCGGTCGAGGAAAAGCGCCAGATTTCCGTCGCCTGACGACAACCTCCTCCCAAGCAACTGGCCGGGCGATCTTTTCGCCCGGTTTTTTTTGAACGCCACTCCCACCTCCGTCATCCTCGGGCTTGACCCGAGGATCCACGCATCACGGCATCGTTGAATTTGTGGCATGGATCCTCGGGTCAAGCCCGAGGATGACGGAAGAGAGCGGGGGCGCCTCAACAGCGGATTTGGCATCTCACCGCTTTTGCGCCCTCAATCCCCGTCCGTCCTCGCGGCGATGACATCATGGTCCATCTCCGCCAGCGCCCGGTCGAGATGGCCCTCCAGCACCAGCGTCGCCTCCTCCGGCACGACGGAGATCGGCGGGGCGCCGAAGAGGCGGACCTGCTGGGATTGCGCCAGGCCCTCCTCGAGGCCGCGCTGGATGAGGTCGAAATAGCGCGTGCCGGGGCCGGTGATGGCGATCGGCATGTTCTCGTAGAGGCTCACCACGCGCGAGAGCCCCTGCCCCAGCGCCAGCCCCGCCTGGCGGAAGGCATATTCCGACATGCGGTGGCCCTGCCGGGCGCGCAGCGCGATCTTGTCCAT
>CAMLOC010000441.1 GCA_946481465.1 uncultured Shinella sp.
GAGGACGGCTATTTCGTCGGCGGCTGCCTGTTCGACAACGTCACGCCGGACATGGAAATCTACAAGACCGAGATCTTCGGCCCCGTCCTCTCCGTCGTTCGCGCCAAGAACTACGAGGAAGCCCTCGACCTGCCGATGAAGCACGAATACGGCAACGGCGTCGCGATCTTCACCCGCGACGGCGACGCGGCCCGCGACTTCGCCAGCCGCATCAACATCGGCATGGTCGGCGTCAACGTTCCGATCCCGGTTCCGCTCGCCTACCACTCCTTCGGCGGCTGGAAGTCCTCGTCCTTCGGCGACCTCAACCAGCACGGCACCGATTCGATCAAGTTCTGGACCCGCACCAAGACGGTCACCAGCCGCTGGCCGTCGGGCATCAAGGACGGTGCCGAATTCGTCATGCCGACGATGAAGTGATCCGTCCCGTCGGACAGGATCGAAAGGGCTCCCGCACGGGGGCCCTTTTGCGTTGCGGGTTTTTTGTGCCCTGCGAAGAATAGCCGTCGAGCCCTGCCCGTTAAGCCCTCGTGTTCTATTCATCGGGAAGGGGCGAACGATATGGCATTTGCAGCATCTGCTGCGCCCGCGGAACAGGCGGGTGGCTTCCACCGCATCACGTTTACCGGCAAGGCGTCGGAATATTTCGGCATCTGGATCGTCAATGTGCTGCTGACCATCCTGACGCTCGGCATCTATTCGGCCTGGGCCAAGGTCCGGCGCAACCGTTACTTCTACGGCAATACCGTGCTGCTCGGCCGGTCCTTCGAATATCATGCCAGGGGCCTGCAGATCCTCATCGGCCGCCTCATCGTGCTTGGCGCCTTCATCGTGCTCAACGTCATCGCGACGCTGGTGCCGATCCTCGTCCTGCTGCCGACGCTGGTCGTGCTGATCGCGCTGCCCTGGCTCGTCGCCAAGGGCCTGCGTTTCTCCGCGCGCGTCACGAGCTACCGCAATGTCCGCTTCGATTTCGTCGGCGGGGCGGGCGGGGCCTTCAAGGCCTTCATCCTCGGCAGCCTGCTCGCCGTCATCACCATCGGCATCCTGACGCCGCTCGCCAGCCGCTGGGTCTCGCGCTATGTCGGCTCGAACCTGCGCTACGGCGGCAAAGCCTTCGATACGGATCCGAGGCTCGGCCCGCTCTACAAGTCCTGGCTCCTGTCGTTCCTTATTGCGCTGGTCGGCCTCGGCATCATCGCGCTCATCGTCTTCATGAACCTCTCGCTGATCCTGCCGATGATCGAGACGCCCGGCGCGCTGACGCCGGAACAGCAGATCCCGCTCGTGATCAGCGCGGTCATCGGCTATATCGTGCTCTTCGCCACCTTCGGCATCGCGGGCCTCTTCTATCGCGCGGGCGTGCGCAACATCGCCTGGTCGGCCACCACCTTCGACGGCCAGCACCGCATGCTGAGCGACATCTCGCGCACCCGCTACACCTGGATCGCCATTTCCAACGTCATCGTCACGCTGCTGACCTTCGGCCTGATGCGCCCCTGGGCGGCGGTGCGCATGGCGCGCTATACCTGGGAGCATACCGGCATCCATTTCGCGGGCGACGTCGGCGAGCTGTTCAGCCGCATCGAGGCGCAGGGTTCGGCCGTCGGTTCCGAGTTCATGGACTTCGAAGGTTTCGATTTTGGCTTCTGACAATGCCGCCATCGCCAAGGGGGACTGGCATCCCGCCGGCTCCAGCCGCTCGGTCGAGGCCCGCCTCGTCGAGCGGGCCGGGGAGATCGCGGCCGTGCCGGTCGGCGGCGAGAAGCCGCTCGCCGGTGCGGGCCTCTCCTGGATCGAGATCTCCGGCCGTGTCGGGGCCATCCCCCGCCGGGTGACCTTTCCGGACGGCTCTGTCTTCGAGACCTGGGACAATGACGGGATCGACCGCTATCTCGCCGCGCGCGGCAAGGGCGGCGCCGGCCTCGTGCACTGGCTGGAACAGTTCCGGCTCCGTCTCGTCGTCATCGTGCTCGCCGCCTTCGTGCTGGGCGGCGCGGTCTATCGCTGGGGCGTGCCGGCGCTCGTCGAGGTCGCCATCCTCACCACGCCGCCGATCGTGCCGCAGCTGATGGCGCAGGGCACGCTCGAGGCGCTCGACCGGACGACCTTCTCGCCGACGAAGCTGCCGGACGGCCGTCGCAAGGAGATCGCCGACGGCTTTGCGCGCATCGCTGCCCAGTCGCCGCGCGGGGCGGGGGCCTATACCCTCAATTTCCGCGATGGCGGCCTGATCGGCCCGAACGCCTTCGCCCTGCCGGACGGCACGCTCGTCCTCACCGACCAGCTCGTCGAACTGGCGGGCGGCGATACGGAGATGATCGTCGGCGTGCTGGCGCACGAGATCGGCCATGTCGAGCTTGAGCACAGCCTGCGCCAGTTCTACCGCGCCGCCGGCATGACCGGCCTGATCATGCTGATCGCCGGCGATGTCGGCTCGGCGGTGGAGGACGTGCTGGTGCAGGGCGGCGGCCTGCTGGCGCTGTCCTATTCGCGCAGCGCGGAGGCGGAGGCCGACCGGCGCTCGGTGGAGCTGATGGCGAAGGCCGGCTACGACCCCACCGCGATCGCCCGCTTCTTCGGCCTGCTGGAGGAAAAGCTCGGCGACAAGGGGGACACGAACATCCTCTCCACCCATCCGGGCACGCCGCAGCGCAAGAAGGACATCCTCGACTACAGCCGGATCATCAGCGGCCAGTCGGATCCGGAACTGCAATGAACGAAAACGGCGGCCCGAGAGCCGCCGTTTCCTGGTTTGGCCTTGGGAGGCATCCTGTTACTGCGACGGGCCGTCGTTGTAGCCGACCTTGTCCACCAGTTCCGATGCCTTCTTGCGGTTCGCCGCGATATCGGCGAGCGGCAGGGCATCCGGCTTCAGCGTGCCGAAGGACTTGACGATGTCGGAGGGCTCGGCGCCCGGCAGGACCGGGTATTCGTAGACCTGCTCGGCGTAGATCTTCTGCGCGGTGCCGGCCGACAGGAATTCCATCAGCTTCAGCGCATTGTCCTTGTTCGGGGCGTTCTTGGCGAGCGCCATGCCCGAGACGTTGACATGCGAGCCGCGGTCGCCGGCATTCGGGAACAGCACCTTGATGGCGGCCGCCCAGTCCTTCTGCTCCGGCTCCTTCTCGTTGGTCATCATCAGGCCGACATAGTAGGAGTTGCCGAGCGCGATGTCGCACTCGCCGGCGAGGATCGCCTTGGCCTGGTCGCGGTCGCCGCCGTCGGGCTTGCGGGCGAGGTTGTTCTTCAGGCCCGTCAGCCACTTCTCGGCTTCGGCTTCGCCGTGATGGGCGATCATCGAGGCGGTGAGGCCGATATTGTAGGAATGCTGGCCGTCACGGGTGCAGATCTTGCCCTTCCACTTCGGGTCGGCAAGCTCCTCATAGGTGATGTCGTTCTGCGCGACGCGGTCCTTCGAGGCATAGACGACGCGCGAACGCGTGGTCAGGCCGAACCAGTCGCCGTCCGGATCGCGATACTGCGCCGGGATGTCCTTGTTGATGACGTCGTTCTGGACGGGCTGCGTGACGCCGCCTTCCTTGGCTTCCGTCAGGCGGGCGATGTCGACCGTCAGGATGACGTCGGCCGGCGAGTTCGCGCCTTCCGCCTGGATGCGCTCCACCAGGCCCTTGTCGAGGAAGAGCACGTTGGTGGTGATCCCGGTTTCCTTGGTGAACTCGTCGAGCAGCGGCTTGATCAGGTCCGGCTGACGGTAGGAGTAGATGTTGACTTCGCCTTCTGCAAGAGCGGGTGCGGCAAGGGCCAGACCGGCTGTCGAGAGGGCAAGGGCGGCGAGCGACGTCTTAAGCAGTTGCATCGGGTCCTCCTGGTGCATTTATTCTTAACTGCTAAAGTCGTGTTTAACGGCTTGCCCCTTCCAGTCAACCGTGCGATCCCTGCCATAACATGAATGTGATTTTCCGCTTTTTGGAATTGTTCTAAACAGCGAAGTACCCTATATGTGTTCGGACTGAAAACCGGATTCGGAGTTCCCGATGCGTCTGACGAAACAAACCAACTATGCGGTGCGCATGTTGATGTACTGCGCGGCGAATGGTGACAAACTCAGCCGCATCCCGGAGATCGCCAAGGCCTATGGCGTGTCCGAGCTGTTCCTGTTCAAGATCCTCCAGCCGTTGACGCGCGCCGGCATCATCGAGACCGTGCGCGGCCGCAACGGCGGCGTGCGCCTGGCGCGCCCGGCCTCG
>CAMLOC010000442.1 GCA_946481465.1 uncultured Shinella sp.
GGCGCGGTGGCGGAGGTGGAGGCACTGCTGGCGCTCGATCTTCCCCCCGCCATGCCCGTCATGAAGGCGATCGGCGTGCCGCAGATCACGGCCATGCTGGCCGGGACGATGAGTGCGGCGGAGGTTGTCGAGCGCGGCGCGGCGGCGACGCGGCAATATGCCAAGCGCCAGATGACCTGGTTCCGCAACCAGCTCGACGAGAGCTGGCGGCGGATCGATCCGCTGGCGGCCGGCGGGACGGCGTAGCGGCCGGGCGAAGGCTTCAGCGGCGGATCAGGCTGCTCAGCGGTTTCTTGAGAAGCTGCTCGCGGATGGAGCCGTCGCGGCGCGGCTCCTGCTGCTCGCCGAAGGCGGGCGCGGGGCGGGTCGGCTGGCGATAGGGATCGGCCGGCGGCTGGCGCTGCGGCTCGGCGGTCAGCTCACGGCGGATCGCCTCGAAACGCTCCTGCGGCGAGGCGTCGTAGGCGCCTTGGGCACCCGGCAGCATGTCGGGTCGATACGGCTCCTGCAGCGAGGGCTGGGCGGCGGGACGCGCGGCCGCGGCGGCCTGCAGCGTCTCGACATAGCCCTCCTCGTCCTCGTAGGGCGCGTCCTCGTAGCCGGTCGGCAGGACGGTGTGCTGGCCCTGGGCGGCGAGGTAGGAATTCTGGAAGCCGGAAATGTCCGGCCCCGTGATGGCGCGCATGCGGGCGACGATGGAGCGCAGGTCGACGCTTTGCGGCGTCTCCTCGCTGATCTTGACGCCGGTGCCGTTTGCCTTCGGCAGGCGGCTGGCCTCGACGCGCGAGAAGCGCATGCGCATCGGCACAGCCACGGCCTCGCCGAAGGCGATCGCCTCGCCGTTGCCGATCGAGGAGATGAAGCTGGTCGTCGAGGACGAGGAATTGGGGATCGCCGAGCGGATGATCTCCTGGTCGTGCTCGTTGGCAAGGCGCATGGCGAAGATCGTCGAGCACTGGGAGAGGATCGTCGGGTCGAGCTCGCCGGGGCGCTGGGTGATGATGCCGAGCGAGACGCCGTATTTGCGGCCTTCCTTGGCGATGCGGGCGATGGCCTGGCGCGTCGGCATGAAGCCCAGCTTCATGTCGGCCGGCACGTAGCGGTGCGCCTCCTCGCAGACGACGAGCATGTGCACGCCGCCATTGCTCCACAGGCCGATCTCGAAGGCCATGCGGCAGAGCACCGAGGCGACCGAATTGACGACTTCCGACGGAATGCCGGCGAGCTGGAACGTGGTCACCGGCTTGCCGTCGCCGGGAATGCGGAAGATGCGGGCGATCGTGTCGAGGATCGTGTCGGTGATCGTGTTCGAGGAGAACATGAAATGGTAGCGCGGGTCGTTGATCGCCGACATGATCTTGACCTTGAGCGAGCGCAGGTGCGGCTTCTCCGCCCGGCCTTCCAGGCGTCCGATGCGCTCGTCGACAAGGGCGAGCAGGTCGGCGATGCGGAAGGGCACCGGCGTGTCGGCCGTCACCGAGCTTTTTTCGCTCGTGCGGCGCATCAGGCCGTTGTCGCTCGTGCCGCGGAAGGCGCGCTTGGCCTCCGGGATGAGGTCGCGCAGGATATCCATCTCCTCCGGCACCGGGGGGCGGCCGCGGAAGACGACTTCGGCGAATTCTTCGAGGCGGAACAGCCAGAAGGGCAGGTCCAGCGTGTCGGTGTCGATGATGACCGCAAGCTCGCCGAAGGCGGAGGCGAACTCGTTGTGCGGGTCGAGGATGAGCACGCGCAGGCGCGGATCGGCCTGGATGGCCTTGTGCAGCAGCAGCGTGACGGAGGTGGACTTGCCGACGCCGGTCGTGCCGACGATGGCGAAATGCTTCTCCAGCATGGAGGGCACATGGATCGTCGCGTCGATCGTCTCGTCCTGCGTCAGCTTGCCGATGGCGCAGACGTCGTTCTTGCCGGTGTCGTAGACCTTGGCGAGGTCCGAGGCGCGGATGCGGTGGGCGATGGCGCCGAGATGGGGATAATCGGTGATGCCGGCGGAGAATTCCTCGCGGCCGTCGGCGCTGACATGCACCTCGCCCAGAAGCTCGACCTCGATGCGGAAGACCGTGTCGTGATTCTCCACCCAGCTCTGCTGGTCGGTGGACATGGAATAGACGAGGGCGACGATGCGATTGCGGCCGACGGAAATGGAGATGAGGCGGCCGACGGCCCACAGTTCCGTGAGCGCCGTTTCCCCGCCTTCGGCGAGGGCGCTGATGGTCGCGTGCGAGCCGTTGCACGCGACGACGCGCCCGAGCAGCCGGTTGCCCGACACGCCGTCCCGGCGTTCCTGCTCGCCGGCCACGATGGAACTTTGAAAATCACTGTTCAGCAATCACGGCACTCCTTGCCATCAAAGGCGAAGTCTAACGGGCGGCGCTTAATAAGACGTTTCGTCGCGATGCATCCCCTGATTGCAATCTCGAGGATTGGCGCGAATCCGTGCCGTTTCGAAACAGGCGGAAAGGCGTTGACGCGCGCGGCCTTTGCCGTTAACACTTCGGCCCATGAAAAAACTGACGGCTATCATTCTTGTGGTGGGAAGGCGCATGGGCAGGGTGGTGTAACCACCCGGCGAAAGCACCCATGCGCGGTAAGCAGGCTCCTCCAAGGGGCCTTTTTTTATGCCCAGAAATTCGTTAATCACACCTGAAATACCAAAGAGACGGACGGAAATCCGATGAGCGGAACAGAAAATCAGATGACGGGCGCCGAAATTGTCCTGCAGGCCCTGAAGGACAACGGCGTGGAACATATCTTCGGCTATCCGGGCGGTGCCGTCCTGCCGATCTATGACGAGATCTTCCAGCAGGACGACATCGAGCACATCCTCGTGCGCCACGAGCAGGGCGCCGGCCACATGGCCGAAGGCTATGCCCGCTCCACCGGCAAGGTCGGCGTCATGCTCGTCACCTCCGGCCCGGGCGCGACCAATGCGGTCACGCCCCTGCAGGACGCGCTGATGGATTCCATCCCGCTCGTCTGCCTCACCGGCCAGGTTCCGACCACGCTCATCGGCTCGGACGCCTTCCAGGAGTGCGACACGGTCGGCATCACGCGCCCCTGCACCAAGCACAACTGGCTGGTCAAGGACGTCAACGAGCTCGCCAGCGTCATCCACGAGGCCTTCCGCATCGCGCAGTCGGGTCGCCCGGGCCCCGTCGTCGTCGATATCCCGAAGGACGTGCAGTTCGCGACCGGCACCTATACGCCGCCCTCCGCCGCGCGGGTCCAGAAGAGCTACCAGCCGAAGGTCACGGGCGACGCGAACCAGATCGCGGCCGCCGTCAGCCTGATGCGCTCGGCCCGCCGGCCGATCATCTATTCCGGCGGCGGCGTCGTGAATTCCGGTCCGGAAGCCTCGCGCCTGCTGCGCGAACTGGTCGAGATCACCGGCTTCCCGATCACCTCGACGCTGATGGGCCTCGGCGCCTATCCGGCCTCCGGCAAGAACTGGCTGGGCATGCTCGGCATGCACGGCTCCTACGAGGCGAACATGGCGATGCATGACTGCGACGTCATGGTCTGCATCGGCGCGCGCTTCGACGACCGCATCACCGGCCGCCTCAACGCCTTCTCGCCGAACTCGAAGAAGATCCACATCGACATCGACCCGTCCTCGATCAACAAGAACGTCCGCGTCGACGTTCCGATCCTCGGCGATGTCGGCGCGATCCTGGAGGACATGGTCCGCCAGTGGCGGGCTGCCGGCAAGGACTACGACAAGGCGGTCCAGAACGACTGGTGGGCGTCGATCGCCCGGTGGCGCGCGCGCAACTCGTTCGCCTACAAGGCGAGCGACGACGTGATCATGCCGCAATATGCCATCCAGCGGCTCTACGAACTGACCAAGGACCGCGACACCTACATCACCACCGAAGTCGGCCAGCACCAGATGTGGGCGGCGCAGTTCTACGGTTTCGAGCAGCCGAACCGCTGGATGACCTCGGGCGGCCTCGGCACGATGGGCTACGGCTTCCCGGCGGCGATCGGCGTGCAGGTCGCCCACCGCGACAGCCTCGTCATCGACATCGCGGGCGACGCCTCGATCCAGATGTGCATCCAGGAGATGAGCTGCGCGGTGCAGTATGACCTGCCGGTCAAGATCTTCATCCTGAACAACCAGTACATGGGCATGGTGCGCCAGTGGCAGCAACTGCTGCACGGCAACCGCCTGTCGAACTCCTATACGGAGGCGATGCCCGACTTCG
>CAMLOC010000443.1 GCA_946481465.1 uncultured Shinella sp.
GCATGTCGGGCTTCAGGCCGGCGATGAAGACGCGCACGCCCGCCCGCTCGGCCTTGCGCACCAGGCCGTCGATGACGCTGGCGGCGGTCGAATCGAGCAGCGGCACGTCGGCGCAGTCGAGCACGAAGTTGCGCCGCTGGTCGGCGATGCGGTCGAGCACCGAACCGACGCTGGCCGCCGCGCCGAAGAAGAAGACGCCGCTGATGCGGTAGATCACGGTATCCGGATCGTCGGCGACGACCGGCCGCTCCGGCAGGCCGCTGTCCTCGCCGGCATTCTCGATGGCCCGCACGACGCGCGGCACGGTTTCCTCGCGGATATCGACGGCCTTGCCCATGCGGTCGATGAACAGCACCGCGCCGATGAGGAAGCCGACGACGATGCCCTCCGTCAGGTCGCGGAAGACCACCAGCAGGAAGGTGACGGCGAGCACCGCCGCATCGCCGCGCGAGGAGCGGAAGAGGGCGGCGATGGCCGGGCGCTCCACCATGTTGAAGGCGACGACGGCGAGCACGCCGGCAAGCGCGGCAAGCGGGATATAGCTGGCGAGCGGCGCGGCGACGAGCATGAAGAGGAGCAGGAAGAGCGAATGCAGCATGCCCGAGACCGGGCTGGTCGCGCCGGAGCGGACGTTCGTGGCGGTGCGCGCGATGGTGCCCGTCACGCAGATGCCGCCGAACAGCGCCGAGCCGATATTGGCGAAACCCTGGGCGACCAGCTCCATGCTCGAGCGGTGCCTGCGCCCCGTCATGCCGTCGGCGACGACGGCCGAGAGCAGCGATTCGATGGCGCCGAGCAGGGCGAAGGCGACGGCATCCGGCAGAACGGCGATGACGAGTTCGGGCGAGAAGGAGGGCAGCGCCGGCAGCGGCAGGCCGCGCGGGATGCCGTCGAAGCGTGTGCCGATCGTATCCGCCGGCAGGGAGAGAAGCGCGGTTGTAAGCGAGGCGACGGTCACGGCGATGAGGAGGTTCGGCCAGCCAGGGCGGAAACGGCGCAGGAAGAGGATGACGGCGATGGTGAGGCCGGCGACGCCGAAGGCGGCCGGATTGAACGTCGGCCGGGCGGCCCAGAGCGCTTCCAGCTTCTCGACGATCGGCCCCGGCTCGCGCCCCTCAAGGGTGAGGCCGAGCAATTCGCCGATCTGGCTGGCGAAGATGATGACGGCGATGCCGGCCGTGAAGCCGACCGTCACGGGATAGGGGATGAACTTGATATATTTGCCGAGCCTGAGATAGCCGGCGAGCGCCAGCATGAGGCCGGAAAGCAGCGTGGCGAGCAGCAGGCCCTCGACGCCGTGGCGGGCCGCCGTGGCCGAGACGAGCACGATGAAGGCCCCGGCCGGTCCGCCCACCTGAAAGCGGCTGCCGCCGAGCGCGGAAACGAGGAACCCGCCGATGATGGCGGTGTAGAGGCCGCGATCCGGCGTGACGCCCGAGGCGATGGCGATCGCCATGGACAGCGGCAGCGCGACGATCGCCACCGTCAGCCCGGAGAGCGCATCGGCCTTGAAACGCGCGGGGCCGTAGCCCTCCGCGAAAACGCTGGCGAGCTTCGGCGTCAAAGTATCGGTCATGGGTGCCTCGAAAGGCCGGGGATGGAGGAAGGAGGGGCCGGCGCGGGCATCTCACGCCGAGTCGCCCGTTTTTGCAATGACACAAGACAAGGCTATGCGAAATTTGCAGGGCAAGAAGAAGCGCAGGATTTGTGAAATCGCTCCGTGCTTGATTGAATGCGTTCCGGCGAGGGGAAAGCGGCATGAGCGAGAGCGCGATCTGGACAGCCTATGAGAAGCGCCTGCTCCGGGTTTCAGCCTATATACACGAGCACCTGGAAGAGGATCTCGACCTCGACCGGCTGTCGGAGATCGCCTGCCTTTCCGCCCATCACTGGCACCGTGTCTACCGCGCCGTGCACGACGAGACGCTGGCGGGCACCGTCCGCCGGCTGCGGCTGCACCGTGCGGCGGGCGATCTGGTGCGCAGCGACCGCTCCGTCCGGGACATCGCCGCGCGATGGGGTTACCCCAACCTGCAGTCCTTCACGCGTGCCTTTGCGGCTGCCTACGGCATGCCGCCGGCACGCTACCGCAAGGAGGGCTCCCATCGCGCCTATGAGGCCGAAAACGACAAGGAACCCTCGCGCATGTTCGATGTAACCATCCGCACCATTGCCGAGCAGCCGCTGCTCGCCGTTCCCCATTCCGGCGCCTATATGGGCATCGGCAAGGCTTTCGAGGCGCTGCATGGCGTGCTCTTTTCCCGCAACCTCTTCCGGCCGGACATGCGCATGATCGGCGTCTTCCTCGACGATCCCGATCTCGTGGCGGAGGAGGCGCTTCGATCCTTCGCCTGTGTGACGGCGGGGGCGGATATCCCGGCCGAGGCGCCGCTGGTGCGCCGCACGCTGGCGGGCGGCGACTATGCGGTGCTGCGCCACCAGGGGCCTTACGCGGATATGGGGCCGGCCTATCGCTGGCTCTACGGCACATGGCTTCCCGCCTCGGGACGCTCGATCCGTGACGAGGTGATGTTCGAGGCCTATCTCAACAATCCGCGCGAGGTGCCGCCGAACGCGCTTCTGACGGAAATTTGCCTGCCGCTCCAGCCCGCGGGCTGAACGGCAGGGCCGCCCTAACCCTTCTCCGCCTGGAGCTGGCGGTGCATCTCCTCGTCGTCGAGGGCGGTCGCGCGCTTGCTTGCCGGCCGCTCCTTGAGGCGGTCCCAATAGACCTTGAATTCCGGGCGCGGCTCCAGCGTGCCGAATTGCAGGCCCCAGCTGATATGGGCGCCGACATAGACGTCGGCGGCGGTGAAGGTGTCGCCGGCAATGTAGGGATGGCGCGTGACGGCGAGCGACAGGGCGTCCATGACCGTGTCGTAGCGGCCGCAGCCGATGCTGCGCTCGCGCTCCCTCGGGACTTCCAGGCCGAAGGCCTTCAGCGACACGGCCATTTCCAGGGGACCGGCGGCGAAGAAGAGCCAGCGGTAGTAGTCGCCGCGCTTTTCAAGCGGCGGGGCGAGGCCGGTGTCGGGAAAGGCATCGGCGAGGTAGGCACAGATCGCCGCCGCCTCCGTCACCACGGTGTCGCCGTGGCGGATGGTCGGGACCTTGCCCATGGGGTTGACCGCCAGGAAGTCCGGCGCCTTCATCGAGTCCTCGAAGGTCAGCCATTCGATGCGGTAGGGCGCGCCCACTTCCTCCAGCATCCAGCGGGCGATGCGCCCGCGCGACATCGGGTTGCTGTAGAAAACCAGTTCCTCGGCCATGCTACTCCTCCTCTTGCAAGCGCCGGCGGGAGGATAGGGCAGATGGCGCCTGCCGCAAGGGGAGGCAACGAAAAAGCCCGGCGCAAAGGCCGGGCTTTCCCTGATCTTTTCGATCAGGCCGCCATGGCCTTCCTGAGGTTCTCGTCGATCTTGTCGAGGAAGCCGGTGGTGGAGAGCCACGGCTGGTCGGGACCGATGAGGAGCGCGAGGTCCTTGGTCATGAAGCCCGCTTCGACCGTCTCGACGCAGACGCGCTCGAGCGTTTCGGAGAACTTGGCAAGCTGAGCATTGCCGTCCAGCTTGGCGCGATGGGCAAGGCCGCGCGTCCAGGCGAAGATCGAGGCGATCGAGTTGGTCGAGGTTTCCTCGCCCTTCTGGTGCTGGCGGTAGTGGCGCGTCACCGTGCCGTGCGCAGCTTCCGCTTCCACGGTCTTGCCGTCGGGCGTCATCAGGACGGAGGTCATCAGGCCGAGCGAGCCGAAACCCTGCGCCACGATGTCGGACTGCACGTCGCCGTCGTAGTTCTTGCAGGCCCAGACATAGCCGCCGGACCACTTCAGCGCCGAGGCGACCATGTCGTCGATCAGGCGGTGTTCGTACCAGATCTTGGCTTCCTTGAACTTTTCGGCGAATTCGGCGTCGAAGACCTGCTGGAAGATGTCCTTGAAGCGGCCGTCATAGACTTTCAGGATGGTGTTCTTGGTCGACAGATAGACCGGCACCTTGCGCTGCAGGCCGTAGTTGAACGACGCGCGGGCGAATTCGGTGATCGAATCGTCGAGGTTGTACATGCCCATGGCGACGCCGGCGGACGGAGCGTCGAACACGTCGTATTCGATCTCCTTGCCGTCCTCGCCGACGAACTTCATCGTCAGCTTGCCCTTGCCGGGGAACTTGAAGTCGGTGGCGCGGTACTGGTCGCCGAAGGC
>CAMLOC010000444.1 GCA_946481465.1 uncultured Shinella sp.
GCCAGGTCGAGAAGGCCGAATCGCCGCGGAAATTGACCAGCCCGCGATGGGCGCCGTCATAGACGTCTACCTCCCAGACATGGCCCTCGTGCGGCACCTTGTAGCGCACCTTGCGGATGACATTGCCGATGGCGTGGCGCAGCATGTCCTCGGCCTCGTCGCGATCGATCTCGAACTCGTATTCGTCGCGCACCAGCGCGGCGTGGCCGATCTTGAGGGTGATGCGCGCCTGCCCGTTGCCGTAGATGCGGACCCGCAGCGACCGGTCGTCCTGGGCGACGATATAGGCCTGCCGTATGGCGATGCCGTCATCCGCGAAGGTGCGCCAGCGCTGGCCCGATACCAGGAACTTCCGCTCGATCTCTTTCGCCATAGGCTCGCTTTCGCTGTTGGAGATGGGCTTGGGCGAGGGGAAGACTACACGATAAGTCAGTCATGACAAGACAAGCCCTTATGCTTTAGGCTCGACACGACGGCGCGGACGCGCTATTCGGGTCAAAATTCAATCGTTTTAAAAGGTGGTGCCATGAGCGAGAAGAACGCCAAGCTCCTTTCCGTCCTGAAGCTGCAGCCGGTGGTTCCGGTGCTGGTCGTCGACGATGTTGCGAGCGCCGTTCCGCTGGCGCGCGCGCTGGTGGCAGGCGGCCTCAAGGCCATCGAGATCACGCTGCGCACGCCCGCGGCGCTGGAGGCGATCCGGGCGGTCGCCAACGAGGTCGAGGGCGCTGTCGCGGGCGCCGGTACGATCCTCAACGCCGCGCAGTTCGAGGCGGCCGTCGAGGCCGGCTCGCAGTTCATCGTCAGCCCCGGCACGACGCAGGAACTGATCGACGCGGCTGCCGATTCGGAAATTCCCCTTTTGCCGGGCGCGGCCACTGCCAGCGAGGTCATGGGCCTTCGCGAGGAGGGCTACCAGGTGCTGAAGTTCTTCCCGGCCGAGCAGGCGGGCGGCGCCGCTTACCTGAAGTCGCTGTCCTCGCCGCTCGCCGGCACCCTGTTCTGCCCGACGGGCGGCATTTCGCTGGCCAATGCCCGCGACTACCTCTCGCTGCCCAATGTCGTCTGCGTCGGCGGCTCCTGGGTGGCGCCGAAGGACCTCGTCGCCAAGGGCGACTGGGCGGGCATCACCAAGCTTGCTGCGGAAGCCGCGGCGCTGAAGGGCTGAGGCAAGGTTCAGCGGATTTGCAGGCGGGCGGCCCCAGGTCGCCCGTTATGCGTTTGTAATTGCGGTCGTGCATTCCTATCTTGCCTCGCAGTCGGCCCTTGCGATGCAAGAGAACAAGCGAAACGGAGACCGCCCATGTTTGACGCCAAGAAGTTGCTTGACCAGTTCCTCGGTTCGCAGGTGCCCGGCGCCGGCGGGTCCGTGCGCGATCGCGCCGGCCAGGTGACGCAGCTCGCCAAGGACAATCCGCTTGCCACCATCGCCATTGCCGGCGTCCTGCTCGGCACGGACGGCGGGCGCAAGGTCGCCGGCTCCGCGCTGAAGCTCGGCAGCCTTGCCGCCATTGCCGGCCTCGGATACCAGGCCTACAAGAACTACAAGGCCGGCCAGAACCCGGCCGAGACGGCGCAAGGCTCCACGCCGGAACTGCTGCCCCCGCCGACCGATTCCGGCTTCCATCCCGAGGCCGTCAGCACCGATTTCGCCCTCATCCTCGTGCGCGCCATGATCGCCGCCTCGCGCGCCGACGGCCATATCGACGAGGCCGAACGCGCCCGCATCATGGACAAGCTGAAGGTCTCCGGCCTCGGTGCGGACGCGGCGCAGTTCCTTGAGGACGAGCTTGCCAATCCGGTCGATCTCGACGCGATCATCGCCGCAGCGACGACGGAAGAGCAGCGCGTCGAACTCTACACCGCCTCGCGCCTCGCCATCGAGCCGAAGACGCGCGCCGAACGCGGCTATCTCGACCTGCTGGCCGGCCGCCTCGGCCTTGCCGACGCGCTGGTCGATCATATCGAGGCGACGGTTTCCGCCGCCACGGTCTGACCCTTCCGGGGAGCGGCCGAACGCCGCTCCCCGCTTTCCACATTGCGCGCGCAGGCCGCCTGCTCTATCCCTTCGCCAAAGACCGAAGGAGGATTTTCATGCGCGATCTTACGGATTGGAAGGGCTGCCCGCCGCCGGCCCCCGTCGCTCTCGAAGGCCGCACCGTGCGCATCGAGCCCTATCAGCGCGAAAAGCACCTCGAGGCGCTCTGGGATGCGTTCGGCGGAATGGAGATCAATCCGCTGCTGCGTTATTTCACGCAGGCCGATTTTGCCGGCATCGAGGATTTCGATGCCTGGTCGGAAGCGGTCGTCAAATCCGGCTGGGTGCGGGAGGTCATCGTCGACAAGGCGGCCGGCAAGGTCGTCGGCATGGCGCATTACATGCGGCCCGATCCGGCCAACGGCGTCGTGGAGATCGGCGGCATCGCCCATGGCGGCGGTATGTCCCGCTCGCCGCTCTCCACCGAGGCGCAGTACCTGCTCGCCAAGCACGCCTTCGAGGATCTCGGCTATCGCCGCTACGAGTGGAAGTGCCACAACGGCAACGCGGCCAGCAAGCGCACCGCCGCCCGCCTCGGCTTCACCTTCGAGGGCGTCTTCCGCCAGCACATGCTCTCCAAGGGCGAGAATCGCGATACCGCCTGGTTCTCGATCATCGACGGGGAATGGCCGGCGCTTGCCAGGGCGTTCGACGCCTGGCTGTCGCCGGACAATTTCGATGCCGAGGGCCGGCAGAAGCGCCGCCTCGAAGACATCCGCGCCGGGATTTCGGCATGAGCGGCGAACCGGAACGCAAGGGCAGGTCGCCGGCGCTGGCGGCGCTCTTCATCCTCCTCGGCACGGGGGTGGTGTTCTATTTCCTGCCGCGCGTGATGATCGCGCTCGGCGACGTCTCGCCATGGCTGGCGGGCGCCTTCGGCACGCTGCTCGTGCTCGGCTTCTTCCTGCTCTTCTGGCTGCGCGCGCGCTACCAGCGCAGCCGCGGCAACTAGATCGTTTCCGGTGAACTCCGGTTCACCGGAAGCGATCTAGATTCCTGTTTTTACCGCATTATCCGACGCCGAAGCGACTTCGCTTCGGCTGGAAATACTCTAGCCCTGCAGCGCTGCGCCGAGCAGCAGCAATCCCAGCACCATGACCAGCGCCGCGCCGCCGATCTCGATGGCAGTGCCGACGCGGGCGGCCGCCGAGCCGTTGCCGGCGAAGCGCACGGCGGCGCCCTTGGCGGTGACGGCGAGGATGGCGAGGGTGGAGACGGTGATGGCCGTGCCGACCGACATGGCGAGGACCGCGAGCAGGCCGCCGAGATAAAGGCCGTTCAGAAGCGCGAAGCTGAGCACGATCAGCGCGCCCGAGCAGGGCCTCAGACCGACGGCGACGATGGCCGACCAGGCCTCGCGCAGCGCGAAGCGCTCGCCCTTCAGGAGCGAGGGATCCGGCGCATGGGCATGGCCGCAGGTCGCGCAGATTTCGCCGGCATGGTGGTGATGGGCGTGGCCGTGATGGCCATGATCGTGCACTTCGACCGCCTGCGCGCCGAGCGTCGAGGCCCGTCGCTGCGCCGGCCGCAGCTTCCTGAAGAGCAACCAGGCGCCGAAGAGGGCGATGAGGGCGTAGCTGCCGATCTCGAGCGCGCGCGTCGCGTCCGTCATGGAAACGGTGGTGCCGCGCAGGAAGAGGTAGGCCGCCCCGACGAGCAGGATGGCGACGATGCCCTGCAGGATCGAGGAGAGGAAGGAAAGAACGACCCCGCGTCTCAGCTCCACCTCGTTCGCCAGCATGTAGGACGAGATGACCGCCTTGCCATGGCCGGGGCCGGCGGCATGGAAGACGCCGTAGGCGAAGGAGAGACCGACCAGCGTGGAGGCCGCCCAGGGGTTTTCGCGCATCTCCTTCAGCGCGCCGGTCATGGCGCGGTAGAAGCCCTGCTGCTGCGCGTTGATCCACGAAAACAGGCTGCCGAAGGTGCCCGTCGTGTTGAAGCCGGGTTCTGCCGAGCCGATGCCGAGCGGGGATGCGGCGTGGGCGAAGGTTGCGGTGAGGGTGAAGGCAATCGCGAGAAAGGCGAGGTAGCGTGCGGAAAACACCCCCCTCTGGCCTGCCGGCCATCTCCCCCTCAAGGGGGAAGATTGGATGGGGCGGCGTTGTGCCCATCTTGGACGGCGCAGTTTGAGCGAAGTTCC
>CAMLOC010000445.1 GCA_946481465.1 uncultured Shinella sp.
GCATCCGCGTCGATCGATCCCAGGCAGGCCCATGTCCGCATTCTTCCGCTTCACCGCCCTCGCCCAGTCGCTGCCCGCAACGGTGCCCTTCGTGGGACCGGAAGCCATCGAGCGCAATCGCGGCCTTGCCGTGCGCGCCCGCATCGGCGCCAACGAGAGCGGCTTCGGCCCCGCCCCGTCCGTCCTTGAGGCGATCAGCGCCGCCGGCCGCACGACCTGGATGTATGCCGATCCGGAAAATTTCGAGCTGCGGGAGGCGCTTGCCCTTCATCACGGCATTTCGCGCGACAACATCGCCATCGGCGGCGGCATCGACGGGCTGCTCGGCGAGATCGCGCGGCTGATCGTCGAGCCCGGCACGCCGGTCGTCACCTCGCTCGGCGGCTATCCCACCTTCAACTATCATGTGAACGGCTTCGGCGGCCGGCTCGTCACCGTGCCCTATGCCGGCGACCGGGAGGACCTCGACGGCCTCCTTGCGGCCGTGCGCCGGGAAAATGCGCCGCTCGTCTATTTCGCCAATCCGGACAATCCGATGGGAAGCTGGTGGGACGCCGGCAGCGTCGTCGCCTTCGCGCGGGCACTGCCGGAAACGACGCTGCTCGTTCTCGACGAGGCCTATGGCGAGACGGCGCCGGCGGGCACCGTTCCGCCAATCGACGCCCTGATCGGCCAGCCGAACATTTTGCGCATGCGCACCTTCTCGAAGGCCTACGGCCTTGCCGGCGCGCGGATCGGCTATGCGATCGGCACGCTCGGCAATGCGCAGGCCTTCGACAAGATCCGCAATCATTTCGGCATGGCCCGGATCTCGATCCAGGCGGCGCTCGCCGCGCTGGAGGACCAGGCCTATCTTACGGACGTCGTCGCCCGCATCGCCGCCTCCCGCGAGCGCATCGCGCGGATCGCGCGCGCCAACGGCCTTGCGCCCCTCGCCTCCGCCACCAATTTCGTCACCGTCGATTGCGGCCGGGACGGCACCCACGCCCGCGCCATCGTCGACGGCCTGATGGAACACGGCGTCTTCATCCGCATGCCGGGCATCGCCCCCCTCAACCGATGCATCCGCATCAGCGTCGGGCCGGACGAGGACATGGCGTTGCTGGAGGAGGCGTTGCCCAAGGTTTTGGAGCGAGTGGCGAATAGCGAATAGCGAATTGGGGGACGTTGCCGTTGCGCGGTCTTCTTTCGGCTCCCTATTCGCTATTCCCCATTCGCTACTCGCCCTATCAATGAACCGTCATCCACTCGCGCGCTGCACGCAGCGCCAGCGCGAGGTCGGTCTTGGTCATCGTCGCGGCAAGGTCGGCGCGTAGCTCGGCGGCGCGTTCGCAACCCTTGATGGCGGCGATGTTGAGCCATTTGTGCGCCTGCACCACGTCGACGGCGCAGCCGCGGCCGGTGGCGTACATGAGGCCCATGTCGCAGAAGATCTCGGCGCGGTTCTCGCCGCCCGTCATGGCGGCCGTTTCGGTGTTCTGAAAGTCAAAGCGTGCCATTTCGATTGTCCCTGTCTACCTGGTTTCTGCTCGTATCGTCCTGTTTTACCTGCCCTTTTGGGCCTCCTTAGGCGCCCGCCGTCTTCAGCGGCCTTGGGTCTTCCTTCGGAGTTTTGCCGGCGGGTTTTCCCTGCTCGTCTTATGGCTCCACTATGCCGCCGGCCTTTCAAAATGCGCTTAAAATGCATGCTTAATTTGAGACGAACAAAGTCCAAACGCTTGGTAAACTTGGGTTTTCGTTAAACATCGCACCCGCTGGAAACCGCGGCATTCGCTTAAAAATTTACCGATTGTTCAACCGCCGATTTCAACCTTTCGCTAACCACGCGAAACGGTCCGATTTTTCCCGACACGTTTTTCACAAGGTGCGCGGGCCCGTCCCCAGGGCGCGATCACAGCTTTCCTGAACGGGAGATGAACCGACCTCTCAGGGAGCGTTCAGTCCCGCAATGCGACAAGGGCCATGCTGAAACATTTCACTGAGGGACGACACCATGGACATCCTCGCACGCCGCCTGACGATCATCACCCTGCTGATGGCCATTTTCGCGATCATGCTCGCCGCCGCCGTCGAGACCGACTATCGCCGCAGCACGCACAACACCACCGGCAAGCTCGTCGCCTGCGTGACGCCGGACATGTGCCGCGCCTCGCTCTGATTGCCTCTTGAAAGACCTGGACACGCCGAGATGACGACCGCCCTTATCCATACCTGCGCCACCGCCCTGCGCATCCTCGCCCTCTCGGCGATGATGATCGCCCCCGTCGGTGCGCTCGCCTGGAGCAATGCGGGCGGTCTCGACATCGAAAAGCAGGGGGCGGGCCTCGTCCTCTTCGTCACGCTCCAGCGCCAGTCGATGAGCTGAGTTTCCGCTTTGCCTCCCCCCGATCCGTGTTAAACCGGCCGGGCCAGCGCTTCTCCTTTCCCGCCGCCCGGTATCCGGAAAGGGCTTCAGCCGCACGGCAATCATCGAAGCCCGGAGCCCGCGGATGAAATCCCTCCTCGTCTTTTCCCTCGCGGCGCTGGCCGAGATCGCCGGGTGCTTCTCCTTCTGGGCCTGGTGGCGGCTCGACAAGCCCGTCCTCTGGCTCCTGCCCGGCATGGCCTCGCTCGCGCTTTTCGGCTGGCTGCTGACGCAGGTCGACAGCGCCTTTGCCGGCCGCGCCTATGCGGCCTATGGCGGGGTCTATATCGCCGCTTCCCTGCTCTGGCTCTGGCTTGCAGAGGGGCTTCGCCCCGACCGCTTCGACGTCCTCGGCGCGGCGCTGGCCCTCGTCGGCGCCGGCATCATCCTGGCGGCGCCACGCTAGGGCTTGCGGACGCGCTGAAGTTGTCGTTTGCTTGTCAGAGAACAGCACCTATAGTGATTCATGAGCAAACGAATCTTCTCCCCGAAGCCCCTTTCCTTCGCAACGCCCGAGCGCTACGAGCCGCAATCCTTCGAGGATCCGGCGGCCGCCGTCGACGCCCTGCAGGCCCTCTACGACCGCAACACGGCCTTCCTGACCGACGCCTTCGTCTCGCTCGGCAAGAGCGGCACGCCCGACAAGCGCTTCCGCGCCTGCTACCCGCAGGTCTCCATCGAGACGACCAGCTTCGGCCATGTCGATTCCCGCCTGTCCTACGGCTATGTCGCCTCGCCCGGCGTCTACACGACCACCATCACGCGCCCGAAACTCTTCCGGCACTATCTGAAGGAGCAGCTGGGCCTCCTGATGCGCAACCACGGCGTTCGCGTCGTCGTGTCGGAATCGACGACGCCGATCCCGCTGCATTTCGCCTTCGGCGAAGGCGCCTATGTGGAGGCGGAGATCGCCGAGGGCATCGAATTGCCGCTGCGCGACCTGTTCGACGCGCCGGACCTTACCACCACCGACGACGAGATCGCCAACGGCGCCTATGAGCCCGGCCCGGGCGAACCCTCGCCGCTTGCGCCCTTCACCGCGCAGCGTGTCGATTATTCGCTCGCCCGCCTCAGCCACTACACGGCCACGAGCGCCAACCATTTCCAGAACTTCGTGCTCTTCACGAACTATCAGTTCTATGTCGACGAATTCTGCGCCTGGGCGCGCCAGCAGATGGCCGAGGGCGGCAATGGCTATACGGCCTTCGTCGAGCCCGGCAACATCGTCACGCCCGCCGGCGCCGACAAGCCGGAAACGGACCTCACGCTCGCCCGCCTGCCGCAAATGCCGGCCTACCACATCAAGAAGAAGGGCCATGGCGGCATCACGCTCGTCAATATCGGCGTCGGCCCCTCCAACGCCAAGACGATCACCGACCATATCGCCGTGCTGCGCCCGCATGCCTGGCTGATGCTCGGCCATTGCGCGGGCCTCAGGAACAGCCAGACGCTCGGCGACTATGTCCTCGCCCATGCCTATGTGCGCGAGGACCACGTCCTTGACGACGACCTGCCGGTCTGGGTGCCGATCCCGGCGCTGGCCGAGGTGCAGGTGGCGCTGGAAAGCGCGGTCGAGGAGGTGACGGGCCTCGAGGGCTACGACCTCAAGCGCATCATGCGCACCGGCACCGTGGCGACGATCGACAACCGCAACTGGGAACTGCGCGACCAGCGCGGCCCGGTCAAGCGCCTCTCCCAGTCCCGCGCCATCGCGCTCGACATGGAATCGGCCACCATCGCCGCCAACGGCTTCCGCTTCCGCGTGCCCT
>CAMLOC010000446.1 GCA_946481465.1 uncultured Shinella sp.
ATGCCGTGCGCACGCAGGGCAAGTTGGGCGTTCGAGGGAAAGACCACCAGGCCGCGCTCACCGGAAAGGTCGGATTCGGGATAGAAGCTCAGCAGCGCGTGAAGCACCGCCAGCGCCCGGTCCTGAAGACCGAATTTGTCCTTGGCCTCGCAGACATCCCGGAAGACCTTCCACTTGTCGACCGCTGCATCCGGCTTGCGTTCGGCCGTTTCCAACTGGCCCTTCACCAGGGCGAGCGTCATCGATCGCCGCCCGAAGGGCGTCGTCACATTTCCATTCCGCATTTTCCTTCACCTCTCTTCAGGCAAAAGAAATCCGCTCACCAAAACGGTGCCAAAGACTCTTGACTGGGATTCGTGGAAATGCGATTCTCGATCTTGCTAGAAATCAGGAGAAGGCTTCCACGGCTTCGGTCGTTCGGGGGCCTTTTTCTTTTACGGTTCAAGCTCCTCGTTTTCCTTCAGGAATTCCTCGTAGAGCCGGTCCAGGCGCTTCTCGACGAAAGCGCCGAACTTCGGCATAGCAACCTTGTTGAAGTTCAAGGTGAGCTGGCTGTCGGTCTCCGTGACCTTTACCGCCCTCGCCCCGTCCGCACGCCATTCCCCGCTCCTCGGCTTCGGTTTCACCGCCCGCAGGTGCTGGTAGAGATGCTCGAAGCGGCCGTCGGACGACAGCGCCTTGAAATCGTCGGCATGAATGAGCTTCAGCGCCCTGGCTTTCTTCAGGGCGTTTTCGAGCAGATCGGCCACTTCCGCCCACCGCGTGCGACCGAAGCCGGGCGCCGGGCCGATCGCCTCGATCAGCGCATCGGGAAGCCGGGCAGCCAGGGCGATCATCCGCGACAGGGCGGCCTTGTCGACGCCGAGCGACGACATGATGACGTCGCGCGAAAAGCCGCGCCGCTCCAGGCGAAGCGCAAAGAACGTCCGCTCGATATAGGAAAGATCGGTACGCGCGTTGTTTTCCTGGCCCTGGCTGACGACGAGCTGCTCATCCGTCAGCGGCCGGATGACCGCCTTGATCGTTCCGCCGATCGTCCGGATGGCGGCAAGCCGACGATGGCCGTAAGCGACCTGGTAGCGGCCCTCGGTCTCGGGATGGGGCCGAACCAGGATCGGAACCTGCTGGCCGTGCGCGCGGATCTGCCCGACAAGGCCGTCCAGCCCCTCGGGATCGATCTCGAGCCTGTCCGGCACGAAGGAGCTGTCGATGAGGGACGGGTCCAGCTCGACGACGGTCTGGCCATGCGCGAGCTTCTTTTCCAGATCGGCCGCGCGCTGCGCCTTTTCCGAGATGTTGCCGAGGGACTGCGAGAAGGCCCCGACCGGGCCGGAGCGCCGCAGGGGCCGGTCGAGATTGGCCAGCGGGCGGATATCGGCCGGCGAGCCGGTCGTGGCGCCGGCGCCCGCCTGCCCTTCGGGATCTGCGCCGAAGATGTTCTTTCTGGCCATCGCTTACTTCCGTCCCCAGGTCTGTTTGACGAGTTCTTCGATCTCCGTGTTCACCGCGGTCAACGATTCAAGGGCGCGATCATAGGTACCGCGGGTGAACTGCGCCCGGTCGATCTCGTAAAGCGTCTGCTTGGTCAGACCGGCATCCGAGATCGCCGTCGATTTCAGCATGGCATTCGAAAGGACGCGGTTGCCGAAGATCGAGCGCATGAAGCCGGCCATCTGGGCCTGCGGCCCGTCGTTCGGCTCGAAGCGGGTGACCAGATAGCGCATCCAGTCATAGTTCATCGTACCGCCGGCATCCTCCACGACCTGCAGCAGGTCGCCGGTCATCTGCAGGAACTGGCTCATCGACATGACGTCGAGCATCTGCGGATGGACGGTGATCAGCACGGCGGTCGCGGCGCAGAGCGCGGACAGGGTGAGGAAGCCGAGCTGCGGCGGGCAGTCGATCACCACGACGTCATAGGCGCTCTCGATATCCGCGAGGCATTCGCCGATGCGCGCGAAGAACATGGAATTGGTATCGGTGCGCGCCATGAGCGCCTTCGGCGTCTCGTGCTCGAACTCCATGAGTTCGAGATTGCCGGGAATGATATGCAGATTGGGCGTATAGGTCGCCCGGACGATCTCGGTCACGTCGCGACGCGCGTCGTCATAGCGGATGGCGCCGTACAGCGTTTCGTTGTCGCCGACGTCCAGTTCCGGCTGGTGGCCGAACAGGGCCGAGAGGGAGGCCTGCGGATCGAGATCGATCGCCAGCGTGCGATAGCCGCGAAGGGCGAGGAACTGCGCGAGATGGGCGGAAGTCGTCGTCTTGCCGCTGCCGCCCTTGAAGTTCATCACGGAGATGACCTGCAGCTTCTCCCCCTCGCGTCGATGCCGGATATACTTGCGCGGCCCCTTCCCGCCTTCGTCGAGAAGCTTGCGCAAGGCCTCGATATCGTCGACGGAATAGGTCCGGCGCCCGTTGGAGGACGGCTCCGGCCCGTGGCCTTCCGCCACGATCTGCCGGAGATAACCCTGGTGGATCCCGATAAAGTCGGCAGCCTCGGCCGAGGAGAAGTTCCGGATGCTCTTCCGGGCGGTCGGGGGAAAGGTCCGCTGCTGATGGGCCTGAAGCTGACGCATCAGTTCCTCCGCATCGGAGGTGATCAGCGAGCGCAGGTTTCCGCTCTGGTCGGTCGCGGCTTGGTTCAACATCATGGCCTCGGGATTAACTTCTGCGCTTTTTCCTCGAAAAATGATGAATAAGCGCTGATGAAGCTAATCCGATTCCCCCGAGTCGGGCAAACCCTTTTTGGAGGGGGGTCGCAGCGCCCGAAACGAGGCGCGCGTTGTACATGGACAACCGGTTTCAAGCGGTCATGTCCACCTCCCCCGTCTCCACCCAGCCCCGCCGATGAACCCGCACGCCCGAGCCCGCCAGTTGTACATGTACAACGCCGGACTTTCGCCGATGCGGTCAGGGCGCCTTGAACGTGCCGGTATCGAGGAACGTCTCGATCGCCTCGCACCAGGGGGCGATGTCGATAGCATTCTTCGCCAGCCAGTCCGGATTGAAATAGGTGCCCGAATAGCGATCCCCGCTATCGCAGATCAGCGTGACGAGCGAGCCCTCGCGCCCTTCCTTCATCAGGCTGTCGGCGATGGAGAGCAGGCCGAAGAAATTCGTGCCCGTCGAGGCGCCCACCCGGCGGAACAGGCGATCGGAGAGAACGTGCGCGGCGGCGATGGAGGCGGCGTCCGGCACCTTGATCATGTGGTCGATGACCGTGGGAATGAAGGACGGCTCGACGCGCGGCCGTCCGACGCCTTCGATGCGCGAGGGCGCGGTGCACGTCGCCTGCATGTCGTCCGCCTTCCAGGCGTCGTAGAACACGGAATGCTCCACGTCCGTCACGCAGAGCCGCGTCGAGAGGTTGCGGTAGCGGATGTAGCGGCCGATGGTCGCCGATGTGCCGCCGGTCCCTGCCCCCATGATCACCCAGCTCGGCACCGGATGGGCTTCCCGTTCCATCTGGCCGAAGATGCTCTCTGCAATGTTGTTGTTGCCCCGCCAGTCCGTGGCGCGCTCGGCATTGGTGAACTGATCGAGATAGTGGCCGCCGGTTTCCGCCGCGATCCGCGCCGCGGTCTCGTAGACCTCCGAAGGGCTGTCGACGAAGGCGCAGCGGCCGCCGAAGCGCTCGATGACGTCGATCTTCGTCCGGCTGGTGCTGCGCGGCATGACGGCGATGAAGGGAAGTTCGAGCAGGTTGGCGAAATAGGCCTCGGACACCGCGGTCGATCCCGACGAGGCCTCGACCAGCGTCGTGCCCTTACCGATCCGTCCGTTGCAGATGCCATAGAGAAACAGGGAGCGGGCCAGCCGGTGCTTCAGGCTTCCGGTCGGATGCGTGCTCTCGTCCTTGAGATAGATGGAGATACCCTTCAACCCCTTGAACACGGGATTGACCAGATGGGTATCCGCCGAGCGGCGGGCGTCTCCCTCCAGGATGCCGATGGCGTTGCGCGCCCAGGCGCGGTCGGCGCAATCGAGGGACGGGACGGCTTCCATCTGGAACCGGGTCGAATTGCTGTTCATGTCTCAATCCTTCGCAAGGCGTCGTGCGCGCCGGGATCTTGCAGGCGGCACAGGCAGGGCAGGGGAAGCCCGGCACCGGGCGGATCCGCGCCAGCCTTGATAGCAAAACTTCTCCGGCACGCAAAACGCTTCCC
>CAMLOC010000447.1 GCA_946481465.1 uncultured Shinella sp.
GTTCCTCAAGCAGTTGATGGAGGGTTGCGGCGAGACCGCCAATATCGCCATCGAGGACGACGGCGACGTGGTCTTCATCTCGCAGGTGGAAAGCCATGCGCCGATGCGCGCCTTCTTCCGCCCCGGCCGGCGCGGACCGATCCAGGCCTCCGGCATCGGCAAGGCGATCCTTTCCACCTGGCCGGACGCCCGCATCGAAGCATTGCTATCCGGCCGCACGCTGCAGCATTTCACCGACAGGACGCGCGACACGATCCCGACGCTGCTCGAGGATATCGGAAGGATCCGCGCCCGCGGCTGGTCCATCGACGATGAGGAGCACACGCTCGGCATGCGCTGCGTGGCCGCGCCGATCTTCGACGAATATGGCGAGGCGGTGGCCGGCATTTCCGTGTCCGGCCCGGCAGTGCGGCTGCCCGACAGCAAGGTCGACGCCTTCGGCCCGGTGGTGCGCGCGGCGGCCGAGGGGCTGACCCGGGCGATGGGTGGGCGGGTGAGATAAAGTCATCCCGGGCAAACGCCCCCGGCCGCATTTCTCCCGAAACCTCTCCTCCGTCATGCTCGGGCCTGTCCCGAGCATCCATGTCACAAGCGAAGAGGCGTCATATGGATCCTCGGCTCAAGGCCGAGGATGACGATGGCGTGTGCGGCGCCGGTAGACGAACACGTTCCCGCCATGCCGGATTTCAGGCCGTTTCGAGAACCCGCTTTTCGGAAGCGCCCGCCTTGCCCTTCCCCTTCATCGCCTTGCCAGCGACATAGACCTCGGCGACGCAGCGGTCGTCGCCCATGGTCTGGAGGATAAAGAGTTCTTCCGCCAGCGAGGTCGCGGTGCGCATGCGGTATTCCATCGCCGACTTGCCGGAAGAGTTGAGCACGACGATATCCGCATCCGCCCCGGCATGCAGCGAGCCGATATGCTTCTCCAGCCCGAGCGCGCGGGCATTGCCCAGCGTCAGGCGGTAGAAGGAATTGAACGGCGTCAGCTTCTGGCCGTTGAGGTGCAGCACCTTGTAGGCCTCGTCCATCGTTTCCAGCATGGAGAAGCTGGTGCCGGCGCCGACATCCGTCGCCACCGACCAGCGCGCGCCGAGCCGGTCGAACTTGTCGCGGTCGAAGAGACCCGAGCCGAGGAAGAGGTTTGACGTCGGGCAGAAGACGCCGACGGCGCCCGTCTCGGCGAGCACGGAAACCTCGCGGTCGCTGAGATGGATGCAATGGCCGAGCAGCATGCGCTCGTTGAGCAGGCCGTAGCGGGCGTAAATGTCCGTATAGTCCTTCGCCTGCGGATAGAGCGAGGTGGCGAACGCGATCTCGTCGCGGTTTTCCGAAAGATGCGTCTGCACGTAGCAGGACGGATGTTCGGCGACGAGCGCCTGGCTCATCTCCATCTGCTCCGGCGTCGAGGTGATGGCGAAGCGCGGGCTGATCGCATAATGCGCGCGGCCTCGGCCGTGCCATTTTTCGATGAGCCGCTTCGTCTCGTCATAGCCCTGCTGCGGCGTGTCGCGCAGGGCGTCGGGCGCGTTGCGGTCCATCATCACCTTGCCGCCGACCATGCGCATGCCGCGCGCCTCGGCCGCCGAGAAATAGGCCTCGACGCTTTCGGGGTGCACCGAGCAATAGGCGACGGCGGTCGTCGTGCCGTTCGAGATCAGCTCGTCCATGAAGCGCTCCGCGACGGCCGCCGCATGGGCAGCCTCGGCGAACTTCTGCTCCTCGACGAAGATGTAGGTGTTCAGCCATTCCAGCAGCTGCGCGCCGTAGGAGGCGATGGCCTGGGTCTGCGGGAAATGGAGGTGCGTGTCGATGAGGCCCGGCAGCACGAGGTGCGGGCGATGATCAGCAACCGGAACGCCGGGGCCGACGCGCCTCAAGACCTCGGCATGCTCGCCCGCCTCGACGACCTTGCCGCCCCGCACGAAGACCGCGCCGTCCTCGATGTAGCGCCAGGCGGCCGTGTCGTCGATGCCCTGCGGCTCGGAAAGAAAGGTCAGCACGCGGCCGCGGATCAGGAGTTCGCTCATTGGGTCTTCTCCCCGCTGACGGCGCTTTCGTACCAGGCGACGAGCAGGCGGCGCTCCTCGTCGGAGATCTGCGTCACGTTGGCCGGCGGCATGGCATGCGAGCGGCCGGCCTGCAGGTAGATCTCGCGGGCGTGGTTGGCGATCTCGCCGTCCGTTTCCAGGACGACGCCCTTCGGCGCGGTGATGATGCCCTCCCAGCCGGGCTCCTTGGCATGGCACATGGAGCAGCGGCCGAGAATGGTATCGCGCACCTGCGGAAAACCATCCGCCGAAACGAAGGTCTGCTGGATGGCGGAAACCTTCGTCTCCGCGGGTTCGCCCGTCAGGATCTTCGGCACCGTGGAGAGCCACATGATGGCGACGAAGAGCAGCGCGGTGGCAAGCCAGGTCCAGGTCGGGTTGCCCGTATTGGCGTGGCGGGTGTTGAAATAGTGGCGGATCGTCACGCCCATCAGGAAGACCAGCGAGGCGATGATCCAGTTGAACTCGGTGCCGAAGGCCAGCGGATAGTGGTTCGACAGCATGAGGAACAGGACGGGCAGCGTCAGGTAGTTGTTGTGCGTGGAGCGCTGCTTGGCGATCTTGCCGTATTTCGGATCGGGCGTGCGGCCGGCGATGAGGTCGGCGACGACGATGCGCTGGTTCGGCATGATGATGAAGAACACGTTGGCCGACATGATCGTCGCCGTGAAGGCGCCGAGATGGAGGAAGGCGGCCCGGCCGGTGAAGAGCTGCGTATAACCCCAGGCGACGGCAACGAGGATGAAGTAGAGCGCCACCATCAGCCGCGTGTTGTCGTTGCCGAAGGGCGACTTGCAGATGAGGTCGTAGATGATCCAGCCGAAGGCGAGCGAAGCCAGCGAAATACCGATCGCCACCGGCTTGGAGACGTCCAGCACGTTCGGGTCGATCAGGTAGAGGTCGGCGCCCGCATAATAGACGAGACAGAGCATGCCGAAGCCGGAAAGCCAGGTGACGTAGCTCTCCCATTTGAACCAGACGAGGTGCTCGGGCATCTGGGCCGGCGCCACCAGGTATTTCTGGATGTGGTAGAAGCCGCCGCCATGCACCTGCCATTCCTCGCCATGGGCGCCCGGCGGCAGCGCGGGATGCTTCTTCAGGCCCAGGTCGAGCGCGACGAAATAGAACGACGAGCCGATCCAGGCGATCGCCGTGATGACGTGCAGCCACCGGACGGCGAACATCAACCAATCCCAGGCTATGGCATATTCGTACATAGGGACCTCCTCCCATTTTCCATGGGTTTGTTTGCCATCAAGTGATTTTCCCGGAAATCCCGGTGAATCCCGAACACTTTCAAAAAAATCTAAAAGATGACCGCCTCTTTGCTCTCTATGGCGATGTGGTAGAAAGAGCCATGTCCTATCTCGATAATGTACGCGTCTTCGTTCGCGTGGTCGAACTCGGTACTCTTTCGGCGGCGGGGCGCGACCAGCGCGTCACCCCGGCGGTCGCCAGCAATCGCATCAAGGAGCTGGAGCGCCATCTCGGCGTGCGGCTGTTCAACCGCACCACGCGAAAACTCTCGCCGACCGAGCACGGCCGCGTGTTCTACGAGGGCGCGGTGAAGATCATCGAGGCGGTGAACGAGGCGGAGGCGGCGATCGCGGACCTGTCGCGCAATCCCAAGGGCTCGCTCCGCATCACCGCGCCGCTCGGCATCGGCCGGCGCCTCATCGCGTCGGGCATTCCGGAATTCCACGACAAATACCCCGATATCGAGGTGCGGGTGCGCCTGTCGGACCACAATGTCGATATCCTCGCCGAGGGCGTCGACGTCGCCTTCAAGCTCGGCGTCTTGGAGGATTCGAACCTGCGCATGCGCGGCATCCTCAATTGCGAGCGCGTGCTCTGCGCCTCGCCGGCCTATCTTTCCCGTCGCGGCACGCCGGCCTCGGCGGATGCGCTGATCGCCGACAAGCACGACTGCCTGCTGCTGCGCTATCCCGGCTCGAAGGAATATTACTGGACGCTGGTGACCGCCGAGGGCCTGCGCAAGTTCGAGGTCGCCGGCCCCTATGACAGCGACGACGGCGACGTGCTCACCCAATGGGCGCTGGAAGGTCGCGGTATCATCAACAAGCCCCGTTTCGAGGTCGAGCCCTTCATTCGCGAC
>CAMLOC010000448.1 GCA_946481465.1 uncultured Shinella sp.
GGGCACAGGGCGCGAACGCCACGGCTGAACGGAGCCGCAGCGCCATCCTCGCTCTTGCAGAGAGGGGAGAGGGATGATCACCGGAAGGGACTTTGTCCTGCTTGGCCTCAAGCCGGGGCCGTGGATTCCAGCAGCCGTGGCAGCCGCCAACGCGGACAGATCGCGCGACTTGCGCGATATCGCTGCCGAGTTCGCCCCCGCCCCGCCGGCCGCCCTGCATGAACGCGGGGCGCAGCATCACATGAACATCGACGCCGGCGGGGATCTGGAGGCGGAGAACGTTGCCGCCGTCGATCGCCACATGACTGAACTGATGCGGCTCCCTACGGTCAAGGCCGGCGCGGTCATGCCAGATGCCTGCCCGTCAGACGCCAGGCTCGGCTACATTCCGGTTGGCGGCGTGGTCGCGACCGAGAACGCAATCCATCCAGGCATGCACTCCGCAGACATCTGCTGTTCGATGGCCGCCACCTTCTTTGAAGGCGGCGATGCAACTGCCGTCCTTGATGCCGGGATGAAACTGTCGCATTTCGGTGGCGGTGGTCGCCCACGCGGGGAGCAATGGAAACCGCCAGCCGAGATCATGGCGGCGTTCGAAGCCAATCCGTTTCTGGCCCCTCAGATGTCCGCCGCGATTGAGCACTTCGGCACGCAGGGCGACGGCAACCACTTCTTTTACGTCGGGCGCGTCGCCTCCACAGGCAACCTCGCGCTGGTGACGCATCACGGGTCGCGCAAGCCCGGAGCGGCGCTTTACAAAGCCGGCATGGCGGCGGCGGCGAAGAACCCAGCTGCAGCGAACCCGGATGTCGCTGACTTCAACCGCTGGATCGTCGCAGACAGCAAAGACGGCGCGGCTTATTGGCAAGCCCTACAGACGGTCAGGGCATGGACGAAGGCGAGCCACTACGCCATCCATGACGCAATCATGTCCGCTCTCGGTCTGCGCGCGATTCACCGCTTCTGGAACGAGCACAACTTCGTATTTCAACGGTCGGACGGCCTGTTTTATCATGCCAAGGGCGCGACGCCGGCTTTCAAGGGGTTTGCGCGCGACGATAGCGGACAGACGCTGATCCCGCTCAATATGGCCCAGCCTATCCTCATCGCCGAGGGCAGCGACGCCCCCAATGGTCTGGGCTTCGCCCCCCATGGCGCAGGTCGCAACATGGGCCGGGGCGCCTATCTTCGATCACTTGGAGACACCCCGCGCGCAGACATCCTCGCCTCAGAAACCGCAGGAATCGACGCTCGGTTTTTCTGTGGCGAGCCCGATATTTCGGAACTGCCGAGCGCCTACAAGAATGCGTCGTCGGTGCGGTCTCAGATCGACAAATTCGGATTGGCCCGTGTCGTCGATACGATCGAACCGATCGGCAATATCATGGCCGGCGACTGGCAAAAGGACGCCCCTTGGCGCAGGGCAAAGAGCCCCCTCGCCTCCGGCAAGGAGAGGCTCTTAGACTAGAGCGATGAAGCTTCCCCTTCGCATCTCTCGCTATGCCGAGAGCTTCATCATCAAGGACGCGCACGACATATCGATCTGCGCGATCTATTTCGACAGCGGGAACGACAGCGAGCGCTCAATCCGAAAGCGCTTGTCTGAGGAAGAAGCCGAAGACCTCGCCAAGCGGATAGCCCGCTTGCTGACCGATGAGGAGGAGAAGGGATGAGCCGGTCGCTACTCCGGCTGCTTACGAGTGGCTCAATCTCGTGTGACACCCGGTTGACGACCGGGGGACCCGCACTCTGGTCCAAAGCCCCCGTGGGTCAGCGATCTTAACGCGTCACCGTACTCGACCGCTGGTTGCCACGATTGGGCGCGTTGCTCGCGCTATCATCCCGCGCGAAAGATAGCAGAATCGGCCGCGAAACGCAAAAAGCCGCCGCCAGCCCCGAAAGGGACCGGCGGCTAGTTGTCTTGCGAGGATCAAACCGAGAGGCTACAGGAGCCACTCGACAGCCGGTTAGGCCGGCCACGCCATTACCAGAGGCAATCTCAGGGGGCGCGCTTGAACAGCTGGCCGATGATCGACCATTTGTCGTGGAGCCAGTAGACGATGGGCGTCGTCACGATGCCAATACCCATCAGCACCCGAAAGACGCTCTTGCCGACCTTCGCGAAGGTGAGCGCATCCGCTACTTGTCGAACGGTCGGGGCCATTTCCTCGACCTGCTCTGAAAGCTTGGCAATCTGGTCCTCACGGGCGCGCGATAGGCGGATCAGCTCGTCGAGCTTCTCCTCCATCTGGTCGATCCGGCTCACGGAAGGCGACCGCATGGGTAACCCCCGTTAGCGCTGTTTCGAGGATGCGCTTGCAAGGAGCGGCGTTCGGGCATTCCACTAGTCACAGCCATGTCGGCGTCTCCATCGTCGGCTTGGTCAGGCACGGGGGCGACTGGGAAAGAGCCGCCTTCGTGCCGCTTGCTATCGCTTTGAAGCGATCTGTTTGAGGGCTGTATCCTTCGATGCGCTGCCGGCGCTGGAGCCGATCCAATAGCCGACGACTGCCGTCGCCAGCGATTGCCAGGCACCGAGAAGGTAGAGCACTACGTCGCTGCGGACGCCGGCCGTCTCGGGCTTCATGGCGAGGAACGACAGGGCGACGAACCCGGCAACCACGATGACGGACACCACGGCGGCTCCGTAAGCCATCGGGGAGCCCTTATCGACAAGGGCCACGGTATGATCGCGGGCGGCCTGGCGATCGCGAAGGATGGCCTCAAGATCGGCGTTGAGCGCAGGCGCTTTCTCCGCCTCGACCTGCTTGACGATGGCAGCGGCATCCGGGCGAGTCTCGATCGCCTCCTTGACCGCTTCGGCCGTGGCGGGCGTCCCGAGGGCTTCGGCGAGCGCTCCGATAGCAGCTCCAGCGATTGTTCCGACAGGGCCGCCGATGAGCGTGCCGAGGATGGGTGCCCCCGCCTTGGTGAGAGCGGCGATGAGGTCGTTCATGCGGATAGCCTTTTCGTCAGAGCGGACCAGAAGCGCGACCAGAAGCCCGGCGGCGTCTCGAACTTGCCGTCGTTGCGGGTTGCCGGGGCTGGCGTGGCCGCTGGCGGCGGTTCGGGGAGCGTGACGGGCTTTGGAGCCGCCGCTGGCTGCGCGATCTGGACGGTCTCCGCAGCGGGCTTGATGATCTCCCGCGCCAGCTTGGCGATCTTGATCCGGTCAGCCTCATGGTTCGCCGGCTTCGCCGCACGCGCGCTGCCGCGATTGATTGCACGCGAGATCGCCTTGGTGTCACCGACATCGGCATAGATGCTGAGGTCGCGGTCGTTCCAGTACATGACAGCGATGCGCACGCTGATGTCGGGCCGCGCGGCGAGTTCCGGTTCCTTCAGGAGGTCGATGCCGAGGCGCTTGCCGTAGCGCTTGTAGTTGTCGCGCCCGGTAATCTGGAAGATGCCCCGGCCCGGGTACTTCCTGCCGTCGCCCGGGATCACATTCCCGAGGTCCTTGCGGCCTTCGTAGCGATCGAAATATGAAGGGCTGCCGTACTCACGCAGCGTCTTGAAGTAGTCGGTTTCGAGGCAGGCCTGAGCCAGAAATTCCGAGACGCGGCCGGGCCGGTCTATGCTTCCACGCGAAAGCCAGTCCTGATTTTCGACGATGCCTTGAATGACGCCGGCATTGGGCTTCGCGCCGCACGCTTTCGCGAGCCGCGTGAGATCGTCAGCGGTGAACATGCTGGCTCCAGAAATGGAAAAGCCGCCCGGTGGGGCGGCAAGGATCAGACAACCATCCTGAGGCGGCTACTGCCGCTGGGCGTCACTCTCAGGTTGCAAAGAGAGTGCCTAAGGATTAATCACGGTGACGCGTGCGGAGGATTGAATGTCAGTAGAATTGGAAGGCGCCCTGATCGTCCGTGCAGTGCGCGGAGTTATCTTGGCCGCGACTGCGTTCCTTCTCTTTCAACTGCAACCCTATCTGAAGTCCCCGGCCTGGATGATGGCGGTCGCTTTCGGGCTACTCGGGACGATGTATTCGACCGAGCGCGTTGCTAGGTTCGGCCTTAGCATCCTTGTCGTCTTGGCATTGCTGCCGTCCGGGTTGCTGGAAAGCGCTGGTCGCTGGCTCCTGGCGCTTCGGAACGGATCGTCACTCTGACCATCGCTACCTCGCCCAAGCCTGAACGCTCAGGTTGATCCCGTAGGAGG
>CAMLOC010000449.1 GCA_946481465.1 uncultured Shinella sp.
AAGGCGCTCGACGATATCGCCGAGGCGCTCCTGCGGCATGACGACGGTCTGGATCGGCTTGCGGCCGACCGGCTTTTCCGTGAGCTTCGACACGTCCATGTCGCCGAAGGCGGCCAGCACCAGCGTGCGCGGGATGGGCGTCGCGGTCATGACGAGCATGTGCGGCGAGATGCCCTTGGCCGTCAGCCGCAGACGCTGGTGCACGCCGAAGCGGTGCTGCTCGTCCACCACCGCGAGCACGAGGTCCTTGTAGGCCACGTTGTCCTGGAAGAGCGCATGGGTGCCGATGACGATCTGCGTCTCGCCGGAGGCGATGCGCTCGAGGATGGCGTCGCGCTCGCGGCCCTTGGTGCGCCCGGTCAGGACGTCGATGGTGACGCCGGCCGGTGCCGCCATGCGCGAGAGCGTCGAAAAATGCTGGCGCGCCAAAATTTCCGTCGGCGCCATCAGCACGGCCTGGCCGCCCGATTCGACCGCGGCCAGCATCGCCATCAGCGCCACCGCCGTCTTGCCCGCGCCGACATCGCCCTGGAGGAGCCGCAGCATGCGCTGCTCGCCCGCCATGTCTTTCAGCACCTCGGCGATCGCCGCCTGCTGGCTCCCGGTCAGCGAGAAGGGCAGGGCGTCGATGACCGGGTGGCTCAGCGCCCCGGTCGCGATCACCGGCCGGCCGGCGACCTTGCGCAGGCGCTGGCGCACCAGGGCGAGCGAGATCTGCCCCGCCAGGAACTCGTCATAGGCGAGCCGGCGGCGGGCGGGAGCCTGCGGATCGAGATCCGTCTCGTCGCGCGGCTCGTGCAGGCGGTGGATGGCGTCGAAGGCGGAGGAGAAACCCTGCCGCTGCAGCAAGGTCGGCTCGATCCATTCCGGCAGGTGCGGCACGCGCGCGACGGCCGCCTCCACCGACTTGCGCAGCACGCGCGACGTGAGGCCGGCGGTAAGGCCGTGCACGGGCTCGACCAGCGGCACCGTGTCCGCCTCGCCGAGCCGCGCCATATAGTCCGGATGCACCATAGAGGGGCGGCCGTTGAACCAGTCGACCTTGCCGCTCACCACCACCGTCTCGTCGATCGGCAGCGCCTTTTCCAGCCAGTTGCCCTTGACGCGGAAGAAGGTGAGCGCCAGTTCCCCCGTCTCGTCATGCAGGAAGACGCGATAGGGCTGGCTCGATTTGCCCGGCGGTGGCGGCTGGTGGCGGTCGACGCGGCCGGTAACGGTGACGATGACGCCCTGCGGCGCGTGCGCGATGCCCGGCTGGTTGCGCCGGTCGACGATCGAGTGCGGGAAATGGAAGACGAGGTCGATGACCCGGCAGTCCTCGATGCTCTCCTGGCCGAGCAGGCGCGCGAAGAGATCGCCGAGCTTCGGGCCGATGCCCGGAAGCGAGGAGAGGGGAGCGAAGAGCGGATCGAGCAATGCAGGTCTCATGGCGGCCAAAATCGCCGGACCGGGACGCTTTGGCAAGGCTGACAAGCGGCTTTTGCCGGTCTATAGAAACGCGGAATTACATCTCCGTGAAAGAAAAGCGAGCACGATCATGACGGGCACGACACGCTCCAGCGCCGAGATCGACCCGCGCCGCAAGCGCATCCTCTTCCGCTGCTGGCATCGCGGCATCCGCGAGATGGACCTGGTGCTCGGCGGCTTTGCCGATGCCGAGATCGACACGCTTTCTGAGGCCGAGCTCGACGAGCTGGAGCGCATCATGGCCGAGGAAGACAACGACCTCATCAAATGGGTGACGGGTGAAAAGCCGGTGCCCGACGCGTTCCGCGACGGCCTCTTCCCGCGCATTGCCGCCTATCGCCCCGATTTCTCGCCGCTCTTCAAAGACGACCGCGCATGATTCCCGGATTTTCCCCCGAACGCATTACGGCCGGCGGCCGGCCGATGACCATCGGCGCCGTGCCGTCCGGTGTCGAGCCGCTGATTCTTGCCGAGCTTGCCCGCACCGGCGGCCCGCTCGCCTATGTGCTGTCGGACGGCCAGCGCATTTCCGATCTCGAGCAGATGCTCGGCTTCGTCGCGCCAGACATTCCGGTCCTGACGCTGCCGGGCTGGGACTGTTTGCCCTATGACCGCGTCTCGCCGAGCGCCGAAGTCTCCGCACGGCGCCTTTCCGCCCTCTCGGCGCTGATCGCCCACCAGAAGAAGCCGCATGCGGCCATCGTTCTCGTCACCGTCAACGCCATGCTGCAGAAGACGGCGCCGCGCGACATCATCGAGGGCCTTGCCTTCTCCGCCCGCCCCGGCAACCAGGTGCGCATGGACGACATTGCCGCCCGGCTGGAACGTAACGGCTTCGAGCGGGTCGCGACGGTGCGCGAGGTCGGCGAATATGCCGTTCGCGGCGGCATCCTCGACGTCTTCGTGCCCGGCAGTATCGAGCCGGTGCGCCTCGATTTCTTCGGCGATACGCTGGAGAGCATCCGCTCCTTCGATCCCGCCAGCCAGCGCACGACCGGCCAGGCGCGCTCCCTCGACCTCAACCCGATGAGCGAGGTGATGCTGACGCCGGAGACGATTTCGCATTTCCGAAAACACTATCTCTCCTCCTTCGGCGCCGCGACGCGCGACGACGCGCTCTACCAGGCCGTTTCCGAGGGCCGGCGCTATGCCGGCATGGAGCATTGGCTACCGCTGTTCTATGACGGCCTCGAAACCGCCTTCGACTATCTCGAAGGCTTCCGTATCGTCACGGACCATACGGTGCGTGAGGCGGCCGTCGAGCGCTCCCGCCTCGTGCGCGACTACTATGACGCCCGCGTGGCCTCCGCGACGCCCGGCAAGGGCCAGGTGGCGCAGGCGACGCCCTACAAGCCCGTGCCGCCGGGCCTCCTCTATCTCGACGCGGAACGCTTCGCCCGCGACCTCGACGAGCGCGCCGCCATCCGCCTCTCGCCCTTCAACGAGCACGAGGGCGAGGCGCGGCATGTCGAGACCGTCGCCGCACGGCCCGGCATGCGCTGGGCGCGGCCTTCCGGCAGCGAGGATGCCGACAGCGCCCGCGTCAACGTCTTCGACCAGGCGGTCAAGCACATCGCCGACAAGCGCGCCTCCGGCGCAAAAGTGCTGGTGACGGGCTGGTCGGAAGGCTCGCTCGACCGCCTCCTGCAGGTGCTGGCCGAACACGGCCTCGGCAATGTCGTGCCGGTCGGGAAATTCTCCGATCTTCGCAAGCTGAAGCCGGGCGAGGCGGGGTCGGCCGTGCTCAGCCTCGAAAGCGGCTTCGAGGCGGGCGATGTGGTCGTCATCGGCGAGCAGGACATTCTCGGCGACCGCATGGTGCGGCGCTCGAAACGCCGCAAGCGCGGCGCGGATTTCCTCACCGAGGTTGCCGGCCTCGACGAGGGTTCGATCGTCGTCCACGCCGAGCACGGCATCGGCCGCTTCGTCGGCCTCAGAACCATCGAGGCGGCCGGCGCGCCGCATGCCTGCCTCGAACTCGTCTATGCGGACGAGGCAAAACTCTTCCTGCCGGTGGAAAACATCGACCTCCTCTCGCGCTACGGCGGCGAGGGCACCGATGCGCTGCTCGACAAGCTCGGCGGCGTCGCCTGGCAGGCGCGCAAGGCCAAGCTGAAGAAGCGCCTGCTCGACATGGCCGGCGGGCTCATCCAGATCGCCGCCGCCCGCCTCGTGCGCCATGCGCCGGTGCTCGTCTCGACGGAGGGCGTCTATGACGAGTTCGCCGCCCGTTTCCCCTATGACGAGACCGACGACCAGGCGAACGCCATCGACGCCGTGCGCGAGGATCTCGGCGCCGGCCGGCCGATGGACCGGCTCGTCTGCGGCGACGTCGGCTTCGGCAAGACGGAAGTCGCGCTGCGCGCCGCCTTCATCGCGGCGATGAACGGCGTGCAGGTCGCCGTCGTCGTGCCGACGACGCTGCTCGCCCGCCAGCATTTCAAGACCTTCTCCGAGCGCTTCCGCGGCCTGCCGATCCGCGTGCAGCAGGCCTCCCGCCTCGTCGGTTCCAAGGAACTGGCGCTCACCAAGAAGGAGCTGTCCGAGGGCAAGACGGATATCGTCGTCGGCACCCATGCGCTGCTCGGCTCGTCGATCAAGTTCGCCAATCTCGGCCTTCTCATCATCGACGAGGAGCAGCATTTCGGCGTCAAGCACAAGGAGCGGCTGAAGGAGCTGAAGAGCGACGTGCA
>CAMLOC010000450.1 GCA_946481465.1 uncultured Shinella sp.
ACGCGCCTGTGCGCCCAGTTCGGCCGCGAATTGAAGGGGGCCGCATTCGATACGCTCTTTGCGCCCGACCAGCGCGCCCGGGTGGCACGGACGGCGGAGAACGTGATGGCGAATGCCGCGCCCGCCGTCCTGCAGGTCGCGCTCGTCGACGGCCGGCTGGACACGACGGAGGCCGAGATCGTTCTGCTGCCGCTTGCCAGCACGGGCAGGACGGCCGATCGCATCATCGGCGCCTTCGCCCCCCTGCCCGGCCAGCGCCCGCCGCTCAGCGCCTTTCGCTATGCGACGCTCGGCTCACTTTCGCTCATCGCCCCCAGCCGGCCGCACAGCCTCGAGGGCAACCGGCCGGCCATCCCCATGCCGACCTCTGTCATGGCCGTGCGGCCGGCCGGCCTCGGCCAGACGGTGAGCCGCGTGCTGCATCTTCGTATCTTCGAGGGCGGGCGCCGGGCTGACGATGCGTGAGGCGAGCGCGCTGATACAACCAAAAACGCCCCTGAGTTGTCCGAACCGGCCCCGTTCGCTGCTTTTCCATGCCGTGGCAAACCTTCTGTTAACCCCGAAAGATTAAGACTTGGAAAGAGATAGGATCATCAGGCCCCCGCGCACATGTATTCATTCCAGCAAGCATCGCCCGCGGCCCGAAAGCCGCAGCCAGAGCAGCGCAGCTTCCAGCGCGTCTCGGTCAACCTGCCCGGCCGGCTGATGCTGCCCAACCACGACGAATACGACTGCACCGTGCTCGACATGTCGCCGGGCGACGCCAGCTTCGTCTGCGCCGCCCGCCCGCGCATGGGCGAGCGCATCATCGCCTATGTCGACCATCTCGGCCGCATCGAGGGCAGCGTCGCCGTCCTCAACGATACCGGCTTCGCCATCCTCCTCACCGCCACGGACCGCAAGCGCGAAAAGCTCGCCGCACAGCTGACCTGGATCGCCAACAAGCACGAACTGGGCCTGCCGGAAGATCGCCGTCACAACCGCCTGACGCCGCGCAACACCCGCACGGAACTGACGCTCGATGACGGACGACGCTATCCCTGCCGCATCATCGACCTGTCGCTGTCCGGCGCAGCCGTCGACATCGACGTGCGGCCGGCCCTCGGCACGCCCGTGCAGCTCGGCAGCATGAAGGGCCGCGTCGTGCGCCACTTCCAGGAGGGCGTTGCCGTCGAGTTCTCCTCCGTACAGTCAAAGGAAGCCCTGACCTCCTTCCTGTAGCATTCCGGGACAATCCGGCGCCGACCTGTTCCACAAGGGCCCCGCGGGGCCCTTTGCTGTTTCAGGACGACACAATTCCGCTCGCACCCGACAAATAATCGCAAAAAATTTTCGGGCGCTGCAAAGCGTTTTTTCCGCCCCTGGCGATGCCGGCGGGGCTCTTCCAGCCCCCGCGCCGCCGCGCGCATGGCGCCTTGCCGCATCTTCTCGGCATGTCCAGGCCGCAAATTCCTCGCCGGCGACGTGGAATGAAACCGAAAAATATCATTACAGGACAGCATCTTAGCCGGCAGGCGGCCGCCGTCCCGGCAGCCCGTTTCCATTCAAATTTTAATCAAATACCGCTCAAATACAGATCAAAACAATTTCGAATTTTATTCTTGTTTTATACTTATGCGATCTTGATTTGAACTAAGTTATACTACGGCTTTTCGCGCAAGCTCAAAACATAGCTGTCATTGTCGCCTCATCGAACGGGGACAGACACAATGACAAAAGCGATCAAGACAGGGACGTTTGCATTCCTTT
Organism: uncultured Shinella sp.; assembly: GCA_946481465.1. Next base: position 1,750 of record CAMLOC010000450.1, read on the forward strand.
TCTCTCTCGCCGCCGCCGGGGCCGCGATGGCTCTGCCCGCCAACATTCCCTTGGCCGGCGCGACCAACCAGCCCATCGGGCACTATGAATTCTGCAAGCGGTACAGCGACGAATGCAGGGCGACCGGCAAGGATGCCGGCCCGCTCAAGCTGACGCAGGAGAACTGGAAGACGATCCTCAACGTCAACTACACGGCGAACACCGAGTTCATGCCGCTGACGGACATGGAGATCTACGGCGTCGAGGAGCAGTGGACCTATCCCGACAGCGCGGCGGATTGCGAGGACTACGTCCTCATCAAGCGCAAGCGGCTGATGGAGGCGGGCATCGCGCCCTCCAATCTTCTCATCACCGTCGTGCTGCAGCCGAACGGCGAAGGCCATGCCGTGCTGACCGTGCGCACCGACCGCGGCGACTTCGTGCTCGACAACATGCGCAACAAGGTCCTGCTCTGGTCGCAGACCGAATACCGCTACCTGAAGCGCCAGTCCTCGGTGAATGCCGGCAAGTGGGTCAAGCTTCAGGACGGTCGTGCCGACGCCGTCGGTAGCGTCAAGTAACATCCGGCCGCCGCAAGGCGCCGCATGACGAGATTGCCCGGCGCAGCCGCCGGGCGCGAAAAAGGGCCCGGTCAGTCCCCCAATCCCCGTCCCGACCATGGCCCTGCGGCCGGTTCTGCTGTCCCGGAACCGGCCGCGCTCTATTTCGCCCGCTGCTCGGCCCGAGTTTTGAGCGGGCTCGCACCGAAATGATTGCGAAAGGCGCGCGAGAAGGCCGACAGGCTGTCGAAGCCGCTGCGCAGCGCCACCTCCTGGATGGAGAGCGACGTATCGCGCACCAGCCGCTGGGCGGCCGTCAGGCGCAGGCGCAGATAGTATTTTCCCGGCCCGATGCCGAGCCCCGCAGCAAACAGCGTCTCCAGCCTGCGCGTGGAAAAGCCGAGCCGCCGGGCGAGCGCGGCAATGGTCAGCGGCCGGTCGATGGTCCGCTCCATCAGGCGAATGGCCGCCGCGAGATCCGGCTGGTGCTCGCCCAACCGGCCGAGCGAGACGAGCGGCTGCGCATCCGTCGCCGCATGGGTCTCGTCGTAGACGAAGACGCTCGCCACATCGAGCGCCACCGCCGAGCCGAAGCGCACGCGCACCAGATGCAGCATCATGTCGAAGGTCGGCGAGGCGCCGCCGGAGGTCCATAGCGGCCCGTCGGTGACGAACCGGTCTGCCCTGACATTGAGGGCCGGAAAGGCGGCGGCGAAGTCCTCCAGTTCCTCCCAGTGCGCCGTCGCGTCGCGCCCGTCGAGCAGGCCGGAACGGGCCAGCAGCCAGCAGCCCGATTCGATGCCGGCGACCACATCGAACCGGCGCGCCACCTTCTTCAGGCGCGAAACGAAGCCCCGGTCGGCATGGCGCTCCTGGTTGAAGCCGGCAATGACGAGCAGCGCGTCGCCGCTCGTCACGTCGGCAAAGGCGCCGTCGACGCCGATCTCCACGCCGCAGGTCAGAAGTACCGGCTTGCCGAGCGGCGACAGGATCCTCCAGCGGAAGACCGGCTCCGGCACGACGCGGTTTGCCGCGCGCATCGGGTCGAGCGCCGAGGCGAGCGACATGATCGAGGATTCGGGCAGAAGGACGATCGTGATGTCGAGCGGGCCCTGCCGCGGCGCATTCTTGCTCATGTGGAAATTGTCAAAAAATATGCGGATTCTGTCAATCGAGAAAATCCCGTTCGGGCATGATCGGCGGCACAGGAGATCTGGAGATGCAGCCGGATCATGGTGAGAACCCCTGTACCCCGAACACCCTGATCCGCATTTTACCGGAACGGGTTGGCGAGCCGACAAGGCGGACCAGCCCGTTTTTTTTGGCCTTTTTCCCAACGGATCGCGGCTCTTGCCCTATCCCGGAGGGAACCTCCCTGCCCCTGTCGCGTTCTCTTGTCGGAAAAGCAGGAAAGGTTTTTGCCATGTTGAATTTCAAGACTGGTCTTGCCGCAGGCGCGCTCTCCATGGCGCTCGCGCTGACATCCGTCATCCCGGCCCAGGCCGTGACCTTCGCAAGGGTGCCCGTGCCGGAGGCCTCCGCGGTCGAGAAGGTGCAGTACCGCTATGAGCGCCGCGACCGGCGCGATCGCTACGAACGACGCGCCGAACGCCGCTGGCATGGCCATCGCGGCTATCGGGACTATCGCCCGGGCTATCGCCGCCATTCGGACGGCTGGTGGTATCCGCTTGCAGCCTTCGGCCTCGGCGCGGCCATCGGCGGCGCCATAGCCAACCAGCCGCAGGCGGGCAGTGGATCCCACACGCGCTGGTGCGCCAACCGCTACCGTTCCTACAGGGCCTACGACAACACGTTCCAGCCCTATAACGGCCCGCGCCAGCAGTGCGTATCGCCCTATTCGTAAGG
>CAMLOC010000451.1 GCA_946481465.1 uncultured Shinella sp.
AATGAAAATCTGACGTCCTAACCGATAGACGAAGGGCGCGTGCGGTGGGCGTCTTATAGAAGGGCCTCCGGCCTTCCGCAAGCCGCAAAAAGCCTGTCATGACAAAAAAATGAAAAGCCGCCCAGAGGCGGCTCTTCTCGTGAAAAGGTATCCATCGCAAAGGGTTAGGCCAAGGCCTTACTTGCGCCGGCGGCAGCGCCAGTTCCAGTCGCGCTCCGGGCCGATGTCGATATGCACGGATTCGGTATGGCAATAGGTGCCGACGCCGCCGCGTCCCGGCATGGAGCGCAGATATTCGGCAAGCTCCCATTTGGTCACGCCGGAAATCTGGATATCCGCCGCCTCGCAGCGCGTGTGCAGCGATTGCTTCGCCCGCTTGACCTTGATGTCGCGAAGGCCCGAGGTGACGATGATCGGCTTGTCGTAATGCTTCTCGATCGTCTTCAGCACCTGCAGCAGTTCCGGCTTGAAACAGCCGGTGCGCACCTTCTCCGTCTGCAGCCACAGGCCGTTCGGCGCAAGGCGGGCAAGGCCGGCCAGCGAGGCGACTTCCTTGAACTGCGGACCGTCGTCCTCAACCTCGTCGGCTTCCGAATGATCCGTCGAGAACATGGCGCTGGCCATCGAGACGCCGGGCAGCGTGCCGAGCGAGGCCTTGCGGGTGGTGCCCGCGCTTTGCCGGTCGAGCACGCGGCGCGGCTGCTCGGCGAACCGGTCGCCGTCGAACTGCTGCTTGGCCTCGCGCTTGTTCGCGAAGAGCGAGGCGAGCGTCATCGTCTTGCGCGGCTCGCTTTTCTTTGCGCGCGTTTCCGCAACGTCTTCCTCCGCCGGCGTTGCGAGCGCGAGGTCCGCGGCATTGCCGGCGGCGGCCTCCGCGGCCAGGGCCGTGCGGGCCGTCTTCGGAATCGGCACGTTTTCCGGCAGCGTGACCTCGGCCTGTTCGTCGCCGGGCGTGGCGACCGGCGGCATGTCCTCGACCGGCAGGCGGCCGGACTGGTCGGCCGTCTGCGCCGCGCCGCCATTGGCATAGAGGTTGTTGACGGCGGCATTGCCGCCGACGGTCTGCGTGGCATAGGCATTGCCGGTCGCGACCGCCCCGCCGCCATTGCCGTAGATGCTGGCCTTGCCGGCATTCAGCGTCGTCGGCTGCATGACGAGGCCGGCCCGGTCGGCCGCCGCATCGCCCGCGGCCTGCTGGTCCGTCGCGACGGCCGAAGCGGCATCGGCGACGGCATAGCTGTCCGCGGTGACATCGCCGGCCGTTCCGCCGGCGGCGCCGGCGCTCACCACGGGGGTGGTGGTCTCATCCGTGCCGCCTTCGGCGACCGTATCCTCGTTTTCCTGCGCGGCCCTGTTGTCCGCGCGCATGTCCGTGGAGACTGCGGAAACGCAGCCCGAGAGCGTGGCGACCGAAACGGCCAGCAGCAATCCATACCGCAGCGCCTTGAGGCCTGGCCACTTTCCCTGCATGTCCTGCAAAGGCTTTCCCCCGCTTTCGACGTTCGTGCCCTCGGTCTTGCCGCCGATAGGGCCATTTCTTCAAACAGTCGCAACCGCAATCGAGAAAAGCCGTCGGGCCAGGCTGCGGTTGCTGCGATGTTAGCGTTTCGGCCGTTGGTGTAAAGGCCGAAGCATGCAAGGCCGTGCACGCGGAACGGGAGGCAGCCGGCGCGGGCCGGCCAAGATACCCCTCTCGCTGGCGATCGACCGGACGGGCAAGAGATTTCCGGTCAAATACGGCGGAACGATGATCGTTGCAGGCATGCATAGGACGCAAGCTTTGCCCGGAGCTTGCGTCCCCGTCCCGGCGCTACCAGGCGCCGGTATTGCCCATGGAGGCCCAGGGTTCGGCCGGCGCCAGGCGTTCGCCCTTCTGCAGGATCTCGATGGAAATGCCGTCGGGCGAGCGCACGAAGGCCATGTGGCCGTCGCGCGGCGGGCGGTTGATGGTGACGCCGTTGTCCATCAGCTTGCGGCAGGTCGCGTAGATGTCGTCGACCTCGTAGGCGAGGTGGCCGAAATTACGCCCGCCCGCATAATCCTCGCTGTCCCAGTTGTAGGTGAGTTCGAGGCAGGGCGCGGCGTTCGCCCGCGCGGCGTCGATATCCTGGGGGGCGGCGAGGAAGATCAGCGTGAAGCGGCCTTTCTCGTTCTCGATGCGGCGCACTTCCTCAAGGCCGAACAGCGTCGAATAGAAATGCAGCGACTGGTCGATGTCCTTCACGCGGACCATCGTATGGAGATAACGCATTGGAATATCCTCTGAATGTGGAATCGTCCGGAAGAGTAGGGTTTTGTCAGCCTCAGGCAAGCCTTGCGGCCTACCAATGGGGCCGGCAAAACTTTCAAAGGGGCTTGCGCATTCGCATCGGGACAATGTTATTCTGGTTATCAAGAATCAGTTAACCGTAACTCATGTGACGCGTAAACGAGGGGCTGGCAGGTCATGGCGGACAGGGTGTCTTCACGGGAAATCACGGATCGTGATGACCAGAGCAATGACGCCGTCGATCTCGTCGAGATCACCGGGGTCATCAAGTGGTTCGACGTCGCCAAGGGGTTCGGCTTCATCGTGCCGGACAACGGCATGCAGGACGTGCTGCTGCACGTCACCTGCCTGCGCCGCGACGGCTACCAGACGGTTCTGGAAGGCACGCGCGTCGTCGCGCTGATCCAGAAGCGCGACCGCGGCTACCAGGCCTTCCGCATCCTTTCCATGGACCAGACGACGGCGGTGCATCCCTCGCAGATGCCGCCGGTCAAGACCCATGTGCAGGTCACGCCGTCGAGCGGGCTGGAGCGGGTGCTGGTCAAGTGGTTCAACCGCACCAAGGGGTTCGGCTTCCTGACGCGCGGCGAGGGCACGGAAGACATCTTCATCCATATGGAGACGCTGCGCCGCTTCGGCCTGACGGAACTGCGCCCCGGACAGGTCGTGCTCGTGCGCTTCGGCGACGGCGAGAAGGGCCTGATGGCGGCGGAAATCCACCCGGACATGCCGGTTCCCGGCAACAGGGCCCACTGATGGGCCTTTTCGCGCGGACGGTCGGTTTCGCGCGCCTTGCGAGCGCCGTCCTGGCGCTTCTCCTCTGCTTTTCCCTCTCCGCCTTCGCGGCGGAGACATTCGACACCCAGCCGCTGGCGATCGTCACGAAGGACGGCAAGAGCCATGCCTTCACGGTGGAACTCGCCATCACGCCGCGCCAGCGCGAGCAGGGGCTGATGCACCGCCGTGAAATGGCGCCGGACCACGGCATGCTCTTCGCCTTCGGCGAGACGCGGCAGGTCTTCATGTGGATGAAGAACACCTATCTGCCGCTCGACATGCTGTTCATCGCCAGGGACGGCAAGGTCCGCGCGATCAAGGAGAACGCCGAGCCGCATTCCGAATCGATCATCGATTCGCAGGGGCCGATCGACTACGTCCTGGAGTTGAACGGCGGCACCGTGAAGCGCCTCGGTATCCGCGCCGGCAACCGCGTCGAGAACGAGCTGATGGATTCGCTGCGCAAGGCGAAGTAAGCCCGCCATTTCCCGCGACAAGCGCTTGAAAACGCCCATTGCCTGTTGCGGCGGGGGGCGGATGCGTGTATCTCCCCATCGCCGGGACGGACGGAGTGTAGCGCAGTCTGGTAGCGCATCTGGTTTGGGACCAGAGGGTCGGGAGTTCGAATCTCTCCACTCCGACCAGTCCGGCGGGCGTTTCGATGCCAAAATGCTCCTCCGGTCATTCCCCCTTTACGGAATCCGGGTTATGCATTTTCGAACGCGCGCCGGCGGATCGGCGCGCCTTTATGCGAGAATTCTGGAGCCGCTTCGATGACCGCGAAGATCTATCGTCCCGCCAAGACCGCCATGCAATCCGGCAAGGCCAAGACCCATCTCTGGGTTCTGGAATTCGACGCCGAAAAGCCGCGGACGATCGACCCGATCATGGGCTATACGAGCTCCGGCGACATGTACCAGCAGGTCAAGCTCACCTTCGAGACCAGCGAGGAAGCGATCGCCTATGCCGAGCGCAAGGGCATCGACTACCGCGTGATCGAGCCCAAGGAATCGACCCGCAAGCGTGTCGCCTACCCGGACAATTTCCGCTTCAACCGCATGCAGCCCTGGACCCATTGAGGTTTGCTGGCGCCCGCCGGCCTACGG
>CAMLOC010000452.1 GCA_946481465.1 uncultured Shinella sp.
TTCGGAAAGCTGGTCGAGATAGGGCTGCACCAGCCGCGGCAGGGGCGTCGCCGAGAGATAGGCATGGCCGAGGCGCAGGATCTTCGGCGTCAGTTCGAAGAATTTGCCGTCATAGGCGGCATAGCCGAGTTCGGCGAGCGTAAGGAGGCAGCGCCGCGCCGTCGCCCGGTCGAGGCCGGTCTCCTTCGAGACATCCGTTATGGTGAGGCGCGGCTTCGCCTCGCCGAAGGCCTCGATGACCGTCAGCCCCTTGGCGAAACCGCCGATGAAATCCGTTTCCCGCATCTCTCGTCCCTTTCCCGTCACGACCTCTCCTCCGTCATGCTCGGGCCTGACCCGAGCATTCCACCCTCTGCGGGTGCCGCGTGGTTCCTCGGCTCAAGGCCGAGGATGACGTTGAGAGGAGGCGAGGCCGTCTTCAAATCGATCCGTTTCGATCGCTTAGTTTGTGCGATAATTGAACAAAAGTCAAATAACGCACAAAATGGATTGCCGGCTTTCCCGTTCGGATTTACCTCTACTGCCGACAACGGGAGATTTTGCATGGACAAGACTATTCCCAGCCTGGCCGAGGCCGTTTCCGGCATCGGCGACGGCGCGGTCGTGATGATCGGCGGCTTCGGCGGCTCCGGCGCACCGATCGAACTGATCCACGCCCTCATCGACAAGGGTTCGAAGGACCTCACCGTCATCAACAACAATGCCGGCAACGGGCGCATCGGCATCGCCGCGATGATCGATGCCGGCATGGTGAAGAAGATGATCTGCTCCTTCCCGCGCTCCACCGATCCGCGCGCCTTCACCGACCGCTATCTTGCCGGCGAGATCGAGCTGGAACTGGTGCCGCAGGGCACGCTTGCCGAGCGCATCCGCGCCGGCGGCGCCGGCATTCCCGCCTTCTACACGCCGACGAGCTACGGCACGGAACTGGCCAAGGGCAAGCCGGTGGCAGAGTTCGACGGCCGCATGTATGTGCAGGAGCGCTGGCTGAAGGCGGATGTCGCGCTGATCAAGGCACATGTCGGCGACACCCACGGCAACCTCACCTACAACAAGGCCGCCCGCAATTTCAGCCCGCTGATGTGCATGGCGGCGGCAAGGACCATCGTGCAGGTGGGCAGGCTGGTCCAACCCGGCAGCATCGATCCCGAGCAGGTCGTCACCCCCGGTATCTTCGTCGACGGCGTGGTGGAAGTCGCCGATGCCCGGCAGGAAGAAGATCTCATCCGCGCAGGAGTGGCCTACGCATGACCGTCGACACGCGAGAAGACATCAAGCTTTCCAACGCCCAGATCGCCTGGCGCGCCGCGCAGGACATCTTTGACGGCGCCTATGTGAACCTCGGCATCGGCTTTCCGGAAATGGTCGCGCGCTACCAGCCGGAAGGCCGCGAGGCGATCTTCCACACGGAGAACGGCATTCTCGATTTTGGCGAAGCGCCGCCGGAAGGCGAGGAGGACTGGGACCTGATCAATGCCGGCAAGAAGGCCGTGACGCTGAAGCCGGGCTCCGCCTTCTTCCACCATGCCGACAGTTTCGCCATGGTGCGCGGCGGCCATCTCGACGTCGCCATCCTCGGCGCCTATCAGGTGGCGGAGAACGGCGACCTCGCCAACTGGCGCGTCGGCTCGAAAGGCGTGCCGGCCGTCGGCGGGGCGATGGACCTCGTGCACGGCGCGAAACAGGTCGTCGTCATCACCGAGCACGTCACGAAGAAGGGCGAGCCGAAGCTGGTCGAGCGCTGCACCTTCCCGCTCACCGGCGTCGGCTGCATCACCCGCATCTATACCAGCCATGCGGTGATCGACGTGTCCGGCGGCCGTTTCGTGCTGCGCGAGAAACTGGCCGGCATGACGATCGAGGAGCTGCAGGCGATGACCGGCGCGAAACTCCATGTCGAAGGCCCCGTCGCCGATCTCGTCGTGCCGGAACTTTAGAGGAAGCCCCATGTCCGAAGCCTATATCTGCGACTATATCCGCACGCCCATCGGCCGCTTCGGCGGTTCGCTTTCCTCCGTCCGCGCCGACGATCTCGGCGCCGTGCCGCTCAGGGCGCTGATGGCGAGGAATGTCGGCGTCGACTGGGAAGCCGTCGACGATGTCATCTATGGCTGCGCCAACCAGGCGGGGGAGGACAATCGCAATGTCGCGCGCATGTCCTCTCTGTTGGCGGGTCTTCCCGTCTCCGTCTCCGGCACGACGATCAACCGGCTCTGCGGCTCCGGCATGGATGCCGTCATCGCCGCCGCCAGAGCCATCAAGGCCGGCGAGGCGGAGCTGATCGTCGCCGGCGGCGTGGAGAGCATGAGCCGCGCGCCCTTCGTCATGCCCAAGGCGGAGACGGCCTTCTCGCGCAATGCCGAGATCTACGACACGACCATCGGCTGGCGCTTCATAAACCCGCTGATGAAGAAGCAGTACGGCGTCGATTCCATGCCGGAGACCGGCGAGAACGTCGCTGAAGATTTTTCCATCTCCCGCGAGGATCAGGACGCCTTCGCCGTGCGCTCGCAGGCCAAAGCCGCCGCCGCGCAGGCGAACGGGCGGCTGGCGCGGGAGATCACGCCCGTCACCATCCCGCAGAGAAAGGGCGATGCCATCGTTGTTGAGAAGGACGAGCATCCGCGCGCAACGACCCTAGAAGCCCTTGCCAAGCTGGGAACACCCTTCCGCAAGGAGGGCGGCACGGTGACGGCGGGCAACGCCTCCGGCGTCAATGACGGCGCGGCGGCGCTGATCGTCGCCTCGGAGGCGGCAGTAAAGACGTACGGTCTCACGCCCATCGCCCGCATCCTCGGTGGCGCCATGGCCGGCGTTCCGCCGCGTATCATGGGCATAGGCCCGGTCGCCGCCACCGAGCGCCTGTGCGCCCGGCTCGGCCTGAAACCCGCCGATTTCGACGTGGTCGAACTCAACGAGGCCTTCGCCTCGCAGGGCCTCGCCACGCTGCGCCAACTCGGCATCGCCGACGATGCGGAGCATGTCAATCCGAACGGCGGGGCGATTGCGCTCGGCCATCCCCTCGGCATGTCCGGCGCGCGCATCGCCGGCACGGCGGCGCTGGAATTGCAGCTCACCGGCAAGGCGCGCTCGCTCTCCACCATGTGCATCGGCGTCGGCCAGGGTATCGCCCTGGCGCTCGAGCGCGCTTGAGGCTGCGATAGCCCCTCACCCCAGCCCTCTCCCCGCAAGCGGGGAGAGGGAACCTGCCCAATCCTACGGTGAAGAATTAGGCAAACGGCGCGGCATGTCCCTTCGCCCCGCTTGCGGGGAGAAGGTGGCGGCAGCCGGATGAGGGGCTCTTTCGCCAACGACGATTGACACGGTCCTTCCGCTCCGGCACCCATGCGAACCAATCCTTCCACCTAGAGGACGGTCGCCATGTCCAAGACCACCCGCGCCACCCAGGCCCTTGCCAAGGCCGGCGTTTCCTTCACCGTCCATATCTACGACTACGATCCGAATGCCGACCGCGTCGGCATCCAGGCCGCCGAGGCGCTGGGGGAGGATCCCGCCCGCGTGCTCAAGACGCTGATGGCGGAGGTGGACGGCAAGCCGGTCTGCGTCATCGTGCCCTCCGACCAGGAGGTCAGCATGAAGAAGCTGGCGAGCGCCTTCAAGGGCAAGTCGGCCAACATGATGAAGCCGGCGGATGCCGAGCGGCTGACCGGCTTCGTCGTCGGCGGCATCAGCCCCTTCGGCCAGAAGAAGCCGGTGCCGACCGCCATCGAGGAGGCGGCACTGGCGCACGACCAGGTCTATATGAACGGCGGGCAGCGCGGCCTGCAGGTGCGCCTTGCCCCGCGCGACGTGATGGCGGCGCTGAAGGCGATCGCCGCGCCCGTCATCGCCTGATTGCGCCTTCTCTTTCGGCCCCGGGCACACTAAGTTTCCCTTATCCGCGTAGAACAGACAGGCATGCCATGACCTATCCCGCCAATTCCGCCTCCCCCGTCGATCCGCAAAAGCTCGACAAGCTCGCCGAGGTCGCCGTGCGCGTCGGCCTTCAGCTCCAGAAGGGGCAGGATCTCGTGATGACGGCGCCCATCGCCGCCCTGCCGCTCGCACGCCTCATCACCAAGCACGCCTATAAGGCCGGCGCCGGCCTCGTCAGCACCTTCTATGCCGACGAGGAGGCGACGCTTGC
>CAMLOC010000453.1 GCA_946481465.1 uncultured Shinella sp.
TGCGCCGCGCGGTTTCAAGGGCGCCGGCCGACAGATCGCTGCCAATCCCGCGCGTGCCGGGCACGAGATCCAGCAAGGCGAGACAGATCGCACCCGTTCCCGTGCCGAGATCGAGGATGCGGCAGCCGCCCGTCGCGCGCACGATCCGCTCCGCATGGGGCACGAGCGCATCGACGAGCACCTCGGTGTCCGGCCGCGGCTCCAGCGTCTGCGGCGACAGCGTCAGGTCGAGCCGGGAAAAAGCCCGGCGGCCGAGGATGCGATGGACCGGCTCGCGCGCAATGCGGCGGGCGAGCGCGTCGTCGATCGCCTGCCGCTCGGCCTCCCCCAGGGCGCGGTCGCCCTCGGTTATGAAGGATGTCGGCGTCAGGTCCAACAGGCCCATGAGCAGGGTCCGCGCGTCGCCGGCGGCGTCAGCGATCCCCGCCCCGGCAAGCCGGCGCCGTGCCGCGGCCAGCGCCTCGGCAAGCGTCGCACCGCTCATCGGCCCTGTTCGCCGAGCTGTGCGAGAAGGCCGGCCTGGTAGTCGGCGACCAGCGCATCGACCACCTCGTCGATCTCGCCGACCATCATGCGGTCGAGCTTGTAGAGCGTCAGGTTGATGCGGTGGTCCGTGACGCGCCCTTGCGGGAAATTGTAGGTGCGGATGCGCTCGGACCGGTCGCCGGAACCGACCTGGCTCTTGCGGTCGGCGGAGCGTTCGCTTTCCGCCCGCTGGCGCTCGATGTCGTAGAGCCGCGAGCGCAGCACCTGCATGGCCTTGGCGCGGTTCTGGTGCTGCGACTTCTCCGAGCTCGTCACGACGAGGCCGGTCGGCAGGTGGGTGATGCGCACGGCCGAGTCGGTCGTGTTGACGTGCTGGCCGCCGGCGCCCGAGGAACGCATCGTGTCCACGCGGATATCTTCCGGCCGGATCTCGATATCGATCTCCTCGGCTTCCGGCAGCACGGCGACGGTCGCCGCGGAGGTGTGGATGCGCCCGCTCGCCTCCGTCTCCGGAACGCGCTGGACGCGGTGCACACCCGATTCGAACTTCAGCTTGGCGAAGACACCGCGCCCGGTGATCGTCGCGATGATTTCCTTGAAGCCGCCCGCCTCGCCCTCGCTGGAGGAAAGCACCTCCACCTTCCAGCCATGGGCCGCGGCATAGCGTTCGTACATGCGGAAGAGGTCGCCGGCGAAAAGCGCGGCTTCCGAGCCACCCGTGCCGGCGCGGATTTCGAGGATCGCGCTCTTCTCGTCGGCCGCGTCCTTGGGAAGAAGCAGGATCTGCATCTCCTTTTCAAGGCCTTCCAGCCGCTCCTTCAGGTCCGGCAGCTCCATTTCCGCGAGGTCGCGCATCTCGCGGTCGGTCGCCTTGTCGGCGAGCAACGCGTCGAGGTCGGCGATCTCGCCGCTGACCTTCTGGTATTCGCGGATCTTCGCGACGACCGGCTGAAGCTCGGAATATTCCGAGGCGAGACGCACATAGGTCTCCGAATCCGGCCCCGCCGACATGCGCGCCTCGATCTCGCCGAAACGGCGTTCGAGTTCGCGCATCTTTTCAACGGGAAGCTTCGCCACCGTTCAAACTCCCGTCAAGACAATCAAAGCGGAACGCCGTGCTCGGCCGCGAAATCGGTGAGGATCTGGCGGATCGAGGCCGTCGGCCTGGTATCGTCGAGCGCCGGCGTCAGCACCGCCTCGAGCTTGGCCGCATCGAGCGACAGCAGCATGGACTTGACCGGGCCGATCGCCGCCGGCGACATCGAGACCGAGCGGAAGCCGATGCCGATGAGCGCCATGGCGGAGATCGGCTTGCTCGCCATCTCGCCGCACAGCGTCACCGACGTGTCGTTGCGAACTCCGGCCCTGACGATATCGCGCAGGATGCGCAGGAACGGCCGGCCGAGCGTGTCGAAGCGGTCGGAGACGCGGGCATTGCCGCGGTCGACCGCCATGGCGAACTGGAAGAGATCGTTCGAGCCGACGGAGACGAAATCGACCTCCGCCATCAGTTCGTCGAGCTGCCAGAGCAGCGCCGGCACTTCCAGCATGGCGCCGAACTGCAGCTTCTTGGGCAGCTGCTCGCCGATCTTCGATTGCCGCTGGATCTCCTTCTGGAGGAGATCGCGGACCTCCTTCAACTCGGAAACCTCGGTCACCATGGGCAGCATCAGCCGGAGATCGGCGCCGGCGGCGGCGCGCAGCATGGCGCGCAGCTGGGTGCGCAAGAGGCCCGGACGGTCGAGCGACAGGCGGATCGCCCGCCAGCCGAGCGCCGGGTTCTCCTCCTCCGCAGCGCGGAAATAGGGCACGACCTTGTCGCCGCCGATATCGAGCGTACGGAAGGTCACGGGGCGGCCGCCGGCCTGTTTCAGCACATTGCGGTAGAAGGCCTCCTGTTCCTCCGCCTTCGGCATGGTCGAGGCGATCATGAACTGGAGTTCGGTGCGGAAGAGGCCGATGCCGGATGCGCCGGATTCGTTGAGATGCGGCAGGTCGACGATGAGGCCCGCATTCATCTGGAGATTGATCGCGTGGCCGTCCTTCGTCATCGGCTCGACGGCGCGCAGCGCGCGATACTGCTCCTGCCGGCGGGCGCGGAAACGCACCTTCTCCTCATAGGAGCGCTGGAGGTCCGGCAGCGGCCGCAGATGCACCCGGCCGTCGTCGCCGTCGATGATGATCGGATCGCCGTTCTCCGCCAGCGCCACGGCGCCCGCCGCCTGGCCGACCACGGGAATGCCCATGGCGCGCGCGACGATCACCACATGGCTGGTGACGGCGCCCTCCTCGAGAACGAGGCCGCGCACGTTCTGGCGCGGATAATCGAGCAGCTCCGCCGCGCCCATGGCGCGCGCCACGACGATCGCATCGTTGGGGAAGCTGCTGGCCGAGAGCTTCGCGCCGTAGCCGGTGAGCTGGCGCAGCAGGCGATTGGCAAGATCGTCGAAATCGTGCATGCGCTCGCGCAGGTACGGATCCGTCAGGCGGATCATGCGCGCCTTGGTCTCGCTCTGCACCCGCTCGACCGCCGCCTCCGCGGTCAGGCCGTTGCGGATCGCCTCTTCGAGCTTCCTCACCCAGCCGCGGTCATGGGCGAACATGCGATAGGTTTCCAGCACCTCGCGGTGCTCCCCCTCCATCGACACCTCACGGCGCGACAGCATGTCGTCGATGGAGATGCGCAGCGAGCCGAGCGCTTCGGCAAGCCGGCCAAGCTCGTGCTCGGAATCCTCGTTCAGGAGGTTGGTGACGACGATGCGCGGCTCGTGCAGCACGACATAGCCGAGGCCGATGCCCTCGCCGAAGCTCGATCCCTCGATCGCGACGGGGCGGGACAGGTCCAGCTCGAGGCCGGGCTTGGTGAGCTTCTTCAGCTCTCCGGTCGCCACCATTTCCGCAATCACCATCGCCGTCGTCTCGAGCGCCTCCAACTCGTCTTCGCGGTAGGTGCGGCTCGCCCTGTTCTGCACGACAAGCACGCCGAGCGCCCTGCCGGTGCGCAAGATAGGAACGCCGAGGAAGGAGTGGTAGATCTCCTCGCCCGTTTCCGGCAGGTAGGTGAAGGCGGGATGCGACTGGGCGTCGGACAGGTTCAACGGCTGCGCGGAGGCGGCGATCGTGCCGACGAGGCCCTGGCCCATCTTGAGCTGGGCAAGGTGGACGGCACCGGGATTGAGACCCTCGGTCGCATAGAGTTCGAGGACGCCGTCGGAGCGCAGCACGTAGACGGAACACACTTCCGCGACCATGTTCTGCGCGATCTGGCGCACGATCTGGTCAAGGCGCTCCTGCGGCTCGAGCGGCTCCGCCATCAGTTCGCGCAGCCGCTTGAGAAGAACGCGCGGACCCGCGGAGAGGTCTCTCATCGCGTGGCGTCTCCCGAAAATGACATTACCCCACCGGCGCGGGCCACGCCGGCGATCCCTGGGATCGGCGCCGAGTCGGCCGGTCCTTACTTCTTATCGAGACCGTAGACGGAATGCAAAGTCCGAACGGCGAGTTCGGCATAGGCGCCGTCGATCAGGATGGAAATCTTGATCTCGGACGTGGTGATCGCCTTGATGTTGATGCCCTTCTCGGCGAGCGCCCGGAAGGCGGAGGCGGCGACGCCCGCATGGCTGCGCATGCCGATGCCGATGACGGAGACCTTGACGAGGCC
>CAMLOC010000454.1 GCA_946481465.1 uncultured Shinella sp.
TCAAAAGAACGCGTTTTCCTGACAAACGTCCTGACATAGCCTGTTCCTTTTGCATTAGCTTGAGCGTTTTGAAGTTGCGCTCAGGCTTTGTTGATATTCTCGATGATTGCGTCGTTGACGGTTGATGACGCTTCCATTTGCGGCATGTGTCCGACGTTGGGAATGATCCTGAGTTCGACGTTTGCAGGCAGGTCTGCGGCGTTCGGCGCGGGCACGATCTGGTCTTGTTCGCCCCAGATGAGCAGGACGGGGCAAGAGAGGCCGGCGAGCGTTTCGCTGATCGACTGCAACTGCCTGTCGTCGTCGGCGATGGCATCGGCGATGGCCGACAGCGCCTCGGGCACGCCTTCGAGACGCTTGAAGCGCAGCGTGCCCTCGACCATGTCGTTGGTGATCTTGGAGGGGTCTGCGAACAGCCGTTCCAGGACCGCCTGCAACGGCCGGCGCCGTTCGGCCGCGATGAAGTCGACCAGGAAGTCGCGGCTCATCGTCGGGCCGAGCCCGATCGGCGCCAGCAGGGTCAGCGACGCCACCCTGGAGGGATCGCTGGCAGCGATCCTCGCGGCGACGGCGCCGCCGAAGGAATGGCCGACAAGATGGATCTTGCCCTGACCGAGGTCGCGGGTCGCAGCCTCAACCGTGGAGGAGATCGCGGAAACCACATCGTGGCCCGCAGCTGGCGAGGAACCACCGTGACCGGGCAGGTCCACGGCGATCGTCCGCAGCTTTTCGGCCACCGCCGGCTGGTTGAACAGCCAGGTGGTCAGGTCGCCGCCGAACCCGTGCAGGAACAGGACGACATCGTCGCCTGGCTCTCCGGCTTCCAGCAGACTGACCGTGGCACCGTCCACCGTGACGCTACGCGGCGCTGCGACGCCGCCTTCACCGCCCTCGCCGCTTCCGAGCCGGTCGGCATAACTTGCGATGAATGCATCGATCTCCTCGAGCGTGGCCGCCTCGTCAGCGATGACCCCGGCAAGCGCGCCCACCGGCGCCGTCGTCCCTTCCGCCAACACGACGCGCCTCAGGATGCCGCCAGCCGCCGCCTCCAGGACGTTGGTCACCTTCGTCGTTTCGATTTCGAGGATTTCCTGGCCGCGAACGACCGGCTCCCCCTCGCCGATCATCCATTGCGTGATCGTGCCTTCGGTCATTGTCATGCCCCATTTGGGGATGGTGACAGCCTCGATAAGCGACATAGCAGTTACCTCTTCACGATGGATTTGACAGCCTTCGACACCGCTTCGGGCGTCGGAATGTAGGCGTCTTCGAGATTGGGAGCGTAAGGAACCGGCGCATGCGGCGCGGTCACGAGCTTGATCGGCGCCTTCAACGCGTCGAAGCACTTGTCGGCAAGCAGCGCCGAGATGTCGGTCGCCACGCTGCACCTGGGGTTGGCTTCATCGACGATGACGACACGGCCGATCTTCTCGGCCACCTCCAGCAGCGTGTCCTCATCGAGCGGCGAGGTGGTGCGCGGATCGACGATGCAGGCCGAGATGCCTTCCGAGGCGAGCTGACGGGCCGCCGCCTCCGCGACACCCACCATCCGGCCGATCGCCACGATCATCACGTCCTTGCCGTCACGCACCACCCGCGCCTCGCCGAACGGGATCGTGTAGGATCCGTCGGGCACCTCGCCCACCGTGTCGTACAGCATCTTGTGCTCGAGGAAGATCACCGGGTCGTCGTCACGGATGGCCTGCAACAGAAGGCCCTTGGCATCGTAGGGATTGGACGGAATGACCACCTTCAGGCCGGGAATGTGCGTGAAGATCGGATAGAGTGCCTGGGTGTGCTGCGAACCGGAGCGGCTGCCGGCGCCGTAGGTGGCGCGGATGACGAGCGGGGTCTTGGCGCGCCCGCCGAACATGAAGCGGAACTTCGCCGCCTGGTTCATGATCTGGTCGAGGCAGACGCCGGCAAAATCCACGAACATGATTTCGGCAATCGGGCGCATGCCCGTCAGGGCGGCCCCGGCGGCGGCGCCGACGAACGCCGCCTCGCTGATTGGTGTGTCGCGGATGCGCTCCGGACCGAAGGCGTCGAGCAGCCCCTTGGTGACGCCGAAGGCGCCGCCCCAGGCGTCTTTCACACCCTTGGCGCCGGCGCCGCCGGTCAGGTCCTCGCCCATCATGATCACCCGGGGATCGCGGGCCATTTCCAGATGCAGGGCATCGTTGAGGGCTTGGCGGAAGGATTTCTTGGCCATTTCGTCCTCCTTAGAGATATTTGACGTAGACGTCGGTGGTCAGGGCCGACAACGACGGGAACGGTGCAGCGCGCGCGGCGGCGACCGCGCGGTCGATCTCGACCTCGACCGCCTGGTCGACCGCGTCGAGTTCGGCAACATCCAGCAGCGACACGTCCTTCACGCGCTTGCGGAAGTTGACAAGGCAATCGCGTTCCTGACGCATCGCAGCCTTCTCTTCCGGTGTGCGGTAGTTGTCCGGGTCACCGCTGTAGTGGCCATAGTAGCGCGGCACATGGATTTGCAGCATCGTGGGGCCGCCGCCGCCGCGAGCGCGCTCCACAGCCTCGCCGGCCGCCGCATAGACCGCAAACACATCCGTGCCGTCGACCTCGAGGGCCGGAATGTCATAGCTCTCGGCGCGCCGCGTGAAACTGCCGGCCGAAACGTGTTCGTTGGCCGTCGCCTCCCCGAAGCCGTTGTCCTCGATGGCGAAGATGATCGGCAGGTTCCAGATCTTGGCGAGGTTGAAGCTTTCCGACATCACCCCTTCATTCATCGCACCATCGCCGGCAAAGGCGACAGCGACCTGGTTGGTGCCCAGAAGCTTCGCGCTCAATGCCGCGCCACAGGTGATCGGTGCGCCGGCCGCAACAATCCCGTTCGCCCCCAGCATGCCCTTGCGCAAATCCGCAATATGCTGAGAGCCACCCTTGCCGCCGCAGGTGCCGGTCGCCCTGCCGAAGAGCTCTGCCATCATGCCGTCAATCTCGACACCTTTGGCAATCGAATGGCCATGCCCGCGATGGGTCGACGAAATATAGTCATCCTCATTGAGGTGCAGACAGACCCCGACGGCGCTTGCCTCCTGGCCCGCATAGAGATGCGTATTGCCCGGGATATCACCTGTTGCCATCTCGTCCATCACCCGCTCCTCGAAGCGGCGGATCATCCGCATCGTGCGGTAGACCTCGATGAGTTTGTCGTGCGATAATTGAAGACCGGACATCGGATCTCTCTTTCATTCGATTTGGTATTGCTCTCATCAGGAGCTGTGAATCGTTTGTGGCCCGAGCCTCAAACCCTTGTTTTTCGATTTCGCCTGTATTGGTCGATGACCACGGCGAAGACGATGATGGCGCCCTTGATGATCTCCTGGTAGTAGGATCCGATCTTCAGGTAGGTGAAGCCGGAGGTGATGACGCCAAGGATGATCGTTCCGATCAGCGTTCCTGTGATGCGGCCAGAACCACCGGCAAGCGACGTTCCACCGATGACGGCGGCTGCGATCGCATCGAGTTCGTATGCCGTTCCCATGACGGGTTGGGCGGAGCCCGCGCGGGCCGCAGTCACGACACCGGCAAGGCCTGAGAGCAGGCCCGCCACGGCATAGACCTTTATGAGATGCGCGCCGATGTCGATGCCGGAAACGCGAGCGGCCTGTGGGTTGGAGCCGATGGCGTAAGTGTATTTGCCATATCGCGTGTAGCTGAGGGCGATATGGGACAGGGCTGCGACACCCAGGAAGATCAGGACTGGCAGAGGCACAGGGAAACCCAGGACAAGAAAGCTCTTGCCAAGCCAGGTAAACTCGGGCGTCAGGAGACCGATAGGCTGGCCGAGCGTGTACCATTTGGCCACGCCGCGGGCGCACACCATCATGCCCAGGGTAGCGATAAAGGGCGGAATGCCCGTCTTTGCAATCAGGACCCCGCTGATCCAGCCGGCAATCAGGCCAACGAGGAGACCGGCGAGCATTGGCCAGATCGGGAAAAGGTCGGTGAGCGCGGGGTAAAGTGCCCTTGTATCGATCGAGCTTTGCGCGAGGGAGGCAGCGACCATTGCCGACAGGCCAACCACCGAGCCCGATGCGAGGTCGATGCCACCCGTGATGATGACATGCGTCACCCCAACGGCTAGGATCCCGATGACCGAGACCTGCAGGATGATGAT
>CAMLOC010000455.1 GCA_946481465.1 uncultured Shinella sp.
CCTGCGCGATCTCTTCACGATCGAGGCGCGCAACGTCGCGATCAACCACGACCAGTACAGCCTCAATTCTCTGAACGGCTTCTTCGAGACCGACGACGGCGCCTTCTTCTTCAAGTTCCACCAGGAGGAGGGCGAGGAGGCGATGAGCGGCGAATACTACCGCGCCGATATCCTTGCCAAGGCCGGCCTGCCGGTGGACCAGCCACTGCTGATGTCGGTGCTGCCCGGCGAGCAGATCCTCGTCTACCGCCGCCGTACCGATCCGCGCTTTTCCGACGTGTTGCGCGCGCTCGACATGACGGACGACGCCGCGGCGCGTGAAAAGGCCGTCAAAGCCGAGCGCGCGCTGAGCGAGGCCGTTCTGAAGGTCTATCTCGATACGCTGCATCCGGTGAATGCCGCCGAGGTCGCGGCCGAGCCGATCCACCGCCTGTTCTACGAGCGCCTGATCGATCCGCCGGAGGGCGCCTATCCGGGAGGGCGGCTTTCGCGCTTCTATGTCGGAAAGGATTTCGCCTTTCCCGGCCTCACGCTCGGCTGGGACCGGCTTTCGCGCTGCCGCTTCGTCGTCAATGGCATCGAATACGAAGACAGTATCGGCGCGCTGTTCGATACCGCGCACGAACGGCTCGCCCCGGCGCGCCTTGCCGATGCCGGCGGCGTCGTCGCCCATGGCGACGCGCACAACGCCAATGTCTGGTACGAGGAGCGCGGCGGTTCCGCCCGCCTTGCCTTCTTCGACCCGGCCTTTGCCGGCGAGAACATCCCGACGCTTCTTGCCGAGGTGAAGACGACCTTCCACAACATCCTCGCCCATCCCTTCTGGCTCTACGATCCCGCCGAGGCGTCGGCGCGGTACAAGGCCAGCGCCGTTCTCGACGGCGACCGGCTAAATGTCACCATGGATTTCGAACCGAGCCCCGTTCGGCGGGCGCTGCTGGAGGTCAAGGCCGAGGCCCTGTGGCGCCCGCTGCTGGCAACCTTGAAGGCGCGGGACATGCTGCCCGCCGATTGGCGGCGCGTCGTCCGGCTCGGCCTCTTCCTCTGCCCGACGCTCGTCATGAACCTGCGCGCCGGCGCGACGAGCCACAACCCCGTTTCCTCGCTCATCGGTCTTTCCGTCGCGGTCATGGCCGGCAGCGAGCCGGTGGCGGGGGAGGATGTGGTGAGCCGCTTCCTCGACGCGATCGATCCGGGCAGAGGCTGACATGAAGCCGGTCAACATCCACGATTTCCGCGACCTTGCCCGCCGGCGGCTGCCGAAGATCTTCTTCGACTATATCGACGGCGGGTCGTTCGAGGAGGAGACCATGCGGGCGAACCGGTCGGATTTCGCCCGGTTCGGCCTCAGCCAGACCGTGCTGGTGGAGCCCCGCCCGCAGGACCTTTCGACCGCCTATCTCGGGCGCCGCCATCCCCTGCCGTTCATGCTGGGGCCGGTCGGCTTTCTCGGGCTCTATTCCGGCGGCGGCGAAGGGAAGGCGGTGCGCGCCGCCCATGCCGCGGGCATCCCCTTCTGCCTGTCGACCTTCTCGATCGCCTCGCTTGCCGATCTGCGCGCGGTGACGGACGGGCCGCTGCACTTCCAGCTCTATGTGCTGGAGGATCGCGCGCTCTCGGAGGAATTCCTCGTCGCGGCCGAACGGGCCGGCGTCGATACGCTGTTTGTCACGGTCGACACGGCCATTACCGGCATCCGCGAACGGGACGTGCGCAACGGGTTCCGCTCCCTGACGCGGGTGACGCCGGGGCTTCTGGCGCGCCTCGCGCTGAAGCCGCGCTGGCTTGCCGACGTGGCGCTGCGCGGCATGCCCTCGGTGCGGGCGATCGAGCACCGGCCGGATTTTGGCCGCGGCGCCCTCGAGCAGGCGGCCAACCTGTCGCGCCGGATCGACAAGACGCTGTCCTGGAAGGATATCGCCTGGCTGCGCGAGCGCTGGACCGGCAAGCTCGTCGTCAAGGGTGTCCTTGCACCGGGAGACGCCGTGACGGCGCGCGATATCGGCTGCGACGGCGTGGTGATCTCCAACCACGGCGGCCGCCAGCTTGACGGCGCGTCGAGCACCATCGCCGCGCTTGCCGGTATCCGGGCCGCCGTCGGTCCCGGCTTCTGCCTCATGCTGGACGGCGGCATCCGCCGCGGCACGGATATCCTCAAGGCGATCGGCCTCGGCGCCGACGGCGTGATGCTCGGCCGCGCCTATGCCTATGGCCTTGCGGCGGCGGGGGAGGCGGGTGTCGCGGAGGTGATTTCGATCCTGACGCGGGAAATCTCGATCAGCCTCGCCCTGATGGGCATCGCCTCCATCGACGATCTCAAGGCGGCGGGCCGCGCGGCCGTGCCGTTCGCGGACGCGCGGGGCGCTTAACGCCCGCCCCACACCTGCGTGCCGAAACCTCGAAGCGCCCAGCGCCTGCCGTCGCTGGTCAGCGTCAGCGTCGCGAGCGGCTCGACGTCGATGCGCCGGAGCGAGGTGAGGGGGGCGCTGACCACATGCAGGAAAAGCAGCTTTAGGACGATGGCATGGGTGACGGCCAGCGTGTGTCCGCCCTGCGCGTGGCGCTCGTCCAGCCAGGCCGCCGCCCGGGCCTGCACCGCTTCCGCGGTTTCGCCGCCATGCGGGGCCGAGGACGGATCCGACATCCAGCGCTGCAGGTCCTCCGGCGATTGTTCCGCCACATCGGCGACCGTCCGGCCGGTCCATCGCCCGTAGTCGGCATCCCGCAGCGCCGGGCACGATGCCGCGTCGGGCGAGAAGGCGGCTGCGGTCTCGGCCGCGGAACGCTCGGGTGCGTGCAGCACCGCGTGGAACCTGCCGAGGCTTTGCGCCAGTTCGCTCAATCGCGCCTGCTCGCCGGGCAGCAAGGGGTCATCGGCGGAAAAGCGCAGCTGCCGATTGGCTGCGGTTGCGCCGCGACTGAGGATCGTCAGGCGCGTCGCCCTGCCTGCGGCCGGTTTCGGCTCTCTTGCCTGCGTGCTCATGGTCTCTCCATGCGTCACGCCGCCGGCGGGTGCAGCCGGGTGTCGAGCGCGAAATTCTCCTGGAATTTCAGCGCGTAGGTGCCCGGCGCGGCGCCTGCGAGGAAGATCAGGTTCCAGCTATGCGGCGAGACCGCGCTCGGAATGGCGACGAAACGGTGCCGGCGCAACAGGTCGTCGCCGAAGGCCTGCTGGCCCGCGCCGGGAATGCCCGGGCGCAGCCAGTTCGGATTGGGCACCGTTTGCGGATCGACGACGTGGACGTCGCTGCTGTCAGCGATGACGGCGGCCGTCATGCGGTGCGCCACCGTGTCGAGTGCACGAAACCCCTTGTGGACCGCGACTTCGAGGATCGCCGTCGCCGGATCGAGCGAGCAATAGACCGCGCGCGTGCCCTTGCTGTTCCAGCGGCCGCCGACGCGATAGGCGCCTTCGCCGCTGTCCCAGGTCGGCGCATGGTCGGCCTGGTCGAGCCGCCAGGCGACCAGTTCGCTCCCGCCGAGCGCAATCGGCAGGAAGGTCACGCGTAGACGCCGTATTCGAGCCGGGCGAGATGGTCTTCGACCAGTTCCACGCCGGCCGGCGTTCCCAGAAGGTCGATGGGGCGGCGCTGGTCCAGCCCGACGGCCGGCCGCTCCAGCCATTGCTCGGCTTCCGCCTGCGAGCCGAAGATATCCGTCGCCTTCGCCAGGATCTCGGCGAATTTCCATGTCCGGCCGCTCTGTTCCAGGCTGAGCGGCTTGGAGGGCGTGTCCCTGCGCCGCTGCCAGGTGCGCAGGCTCATGCCCACCGCCTTTTCGAGCGATTCGTTCTTGCCGATGAAGACGAGATTGCCGACAAGGTGATCCAGCGCCGAGGCGGGCAGGCCGTGCAGAAGCAGTTCATGGGCGTCGAGCGCATTGGTGAGGCGGCGCGACAGGATGCGCGAACCGCCGAGCAGGGCTTCGATTTTCTGCAATTCGCCACCGGCTGTTGCCGGGGATGCCTTCGCCGCAACGGCCATGGTCGTTCTCCGCGTCATCTGTCGCTTGAAATATGTCATCTGTCGCAAGCGATTTCAAGCGCCGCGTACTCCGCGAGTGCGTCATGGTGGATTTCCCGCCGTGGCCAATTCCGCTAGCCCCGCCGGACGGTTAAGGTGCGGCGCTAATATCAGGTGTGGA
>CAMLOC010000456.1 GCA_946481465.1 uncultured Shinella sp.
ACAAGAATCTAGAGCATTTCCGGTGAACCGGAAATGCTCTAGCAGGGCCGCCATTGGCGGTCGCCGCTCCTCCCGGCGGCCGCCCCTTCTCCAAGGGAACGACATGTCCAGACAGCCCCGTATCACGCTCGTCCATGCGACGCCGATCGCCATCGAGCCGATCAGACTAGCCTTCGCCTCCGCCTGGCCGGATGCCGATGTGGTCAATCTGCTCGAAGACAGCCTCTCGCCCGACCGTGCGAAAAGCAGCGACATCACGGATGCCCTGACGGATCGCATCGTCGCGCTGACGCACTATGCAAGAAACATCGGCAGCGCCGCCGTGCTCTTCACCTGCTCGGCCTTCGGGCGGGCGATCGAGCAGGCGGCGGCGACGGTCGACATCCCCGTGCTGAAGCCGAACGAGGCGATGTTCGAGGCGGCGATAGGGCAGGGCGGCAGGACCGCCATGCTCTACACCTTCCCGCCGGCCCGCGCGGGCATGGAGGCGGAGTTCCGCGAGGAGGCCGCGCGCACGGACCCCGGCGCGGTGCTGGAAAGCTTCCTGGTGGAAGGCGCCATCGAGGCGGTGCGGGCCGGCGACGTCGAGACCCACAACCGGCTGGTCGCCGCCGCCGCCGCGGAACTGACCGGCTTCGACAGCATCGTCCTTGCCCATTTCTCCACGGCGCGGGCCCTGCAGGCCGTCCGGGCGGTGACGGACATTCCCGTCCTGTCGAGCCCGGACGCCGCCATCGACAAGGTGAAGCGCCTTCTCGGCGTCGCCTGACATTTTCGCGGAAGGACCATTCATGCTGCTGGGCGTCATTGCCGACGATTTCACGGGGGCGAGCGACATCGCCAACACCCTTGCCAGGGGGCTGCCGGGGGAGGGCGGCCTCCGCACGGTGCAATATCTCGGCATCCCCCGGGAAAGGGCCGATCACGCGGTCGAGGCCGGCGTCATCGCGCTGAAAAGCCGGTCGATCCCGGCCGCCGCCGCCGTCGAGCAATCGCTCGCCGCCCTTTCCTGGCTGCTCGAGCAGGGCTGCCGCCAGATCGTCTTCAAATATTGCTCGACCTTCGATTCCACGCCGCAGGGCAATATCGGCCCCGTCGCAGAGGCGCTTGCCGAGGCGCTCGGCGTCAGGGGCGTGATCGCCTGCCCGGCCTTTCCGGGCGCGGGCCGCACGGTCTACCAGGGGCATCTCTTCGTCAGGGACCGGCTTCTCCACGAATCCGGCCTGGAGAACCATCCGCTCAACCCGATGACCGATGCGGACATCCGCCGCTGGCTGCGGCTCCAGACGGCGACGGACGTCGGCCATGTCGACCTCGCCACCGTCCGGCGCGGCGCGGCCGGTATCACGGCGGCGCTGGAGGCCGAGGGGCAGGGCGGGCGGATCCTCGTCATCGTCGATGCGGTCACGGACGAGGATCTCGTCGCCATCGGCCGCGCCGCCGCGGCGCAGCGGCTGGTCACCGGCGGCTCGGGCATCGCCATGGGCCTTGCCGCGACCTTCATCGCGCAAGGGCTCGCCCGCGGTGCGGGAACGGGCACGGCCGGCATTACCGGGCCGGAGGCGATCCTTGCCGGCAGCTGCTCCGGCGCGACGCGCGAGCAGGTGGCGATCCACGCCCGCACCCATCCGACGCTCGCCGTGGACGTCGCCGGCGTGATGGACGGCCGGGTCACGACGGCGGACCTCACATCCTTCCTGCTTGCCCATGCGGGCAAGGCGCCGCTCGCCTATTCCTCCGGAACGCCGGAAGAGGTGGCGGCCATGCAGGCGCGCTTCGGGCGCGAAAAGGTCGCAAGCGCACTCGATGCGCTCTTTGCCGATACGGCGCGGCACCTCGTTTCGGCGGGCATCCGCCGGCTGGTGGTCGCGGGCGGGGAAACGTCGGGCGCGGTCGTCTCGGCGCTCGACCTCGGAGCGCTGGCGATCGGCGCGGAGATCGATCCGGGCGTGCCGGTGCTCGTCTCCGGCGGGGAGCGGCCGGTGGCGCTGGCGCTGAAGTCCGGCAATTTCGGCGCGCCCGATTTCTTCTGCAAGGCGCTGGAAAGGCTTGCGGGGCGATGACGGCGCAGACACGCGCGAACCGGGAGCGGGGCGTCAGGCGGCGCGCTGCTCCAGCTTCGCGACGATCTGGTCGACGATGCCCTCCAGCGTGTCGTCGATATCGACCGTCACGGCATTCTCGTCCTCAGCCGGAGGCTCGAGGGCGGCGAACTGGCTGTCGATGAGGCTCGTCGGCATGAAATGGCCGGCGCGCGCCGACATGCGGGCGGTGATCAGCGCCTTGCTGCCGGAAAGATGGACGAAGGTGACGGGGCCGCCCGCCTCGCGGGCGATGTGCTCGCGATAGCGGCGCTTGAGCGCCGAGCAGCCGATGATGAGGATGCCGTCGGGTGCGGCCAGCCTTTGGCCGACCAGCGTCAGCCAGGGCCAGCGGTCGTCATCCGTCAGGGGTTCGCCGCGGCTCATCTTCTCGATGTTTGCCGCCGGATGCAGGTCGTCGCCGTCGAGATAGGTCGCGGCGAGGCGGGCGGCGAGCGCCGCGCCCACCGCGGACTTGCCGCAGCCGGCGACGCCCATCAGCACGATGCGCCGGGTTGCCTCAGAGCGAGGCCGTGATGCCGCCGTCGACATAGAGCACATGTCCGTTCACGAAGGAGGAAGCGTCGGAGGAGAGGAAGATGCAGGCGCCGACAAGCTCCTCCACCTTGCCCCAGCGGCCGGCCGGCGTGCGCTTCTCCAGCCATGCGGAAAAGGCGGGATCGGCAACGAGCGCGGCGTTCAGCGGCGTGTCGAAGTAACCGGGCGCGATGGCGTTGCATTGCAGGCCGTGCTTCGCCCAGTCCGTCGCCATGCCCTTGGTGAGGTTGCCGACCGCGCCCTTGGTGGCGGTATAGGGGGCGATGCCGGGGCGGGCGAGCGCCGTCTGGACGCTGGCGATGTTGATGATCTTGCCCGCGCCGCGCGCGATCATATGGCGCGCGACAGCCTGGCCGACATTGAAGACGGTAGAGACGTTGGTCTTCAGCAGCCGCTCGAAGGCGTCGGCGGGAAAGTCCTCCAGCGGGGTGCGGTGCTGCATGCCGGCATTGTTGACGAGAATGTCGATGGCGCCGACCTCAGCCTCGAAGCCGTCGATCGCCGCGCGCACGGCCGCATGGTCGGTGGCATCGAAGGCGAGCGTGTGCCGCGCACCGAGCGCTTGCGCCGCCGCCGCAAGCTTGGCGGTGTCGCGGCCGTTGAGCACGATATCCGCGCCGGCATCGGCAAGGCCCTTCGCCAGCGCAAGGCCGATGTCCTGTGAGGAGCCGGTGACGAGGGCGCGCTTGCCCGTCAGGTCGAAGAGTTGGGTGCTCATGGCGTCTTGTCCCCTGGTTCTCGCCCTTGCGGACGGAAAGCCCCTTTACACGTTTTCCTGCACGCGTTCTCAGGAAAAAGCGATCTGCGTCTTCATCGACTGTCCCTTGTCCGAGGCGATCTCGAACGCCTTCAGGGCCTCGGCGAGCGGCAGCGTGTGGGTGATCAGCGGCTTCACGTCGATCAGGCCGCCCTGCATCAGCGAAATGGCGACCGCGAATTCCTCATGGAAGCGGAAGGAGCCGCGCAGGTCCAGTTCCTTGGCCGTGATCGCCATCATGGGAAGGCTCATCTCGCCGCCGAGGCCGAGCTGGACGATGATGCCGCGCGGGCGCAGCGCATGAATGCCCGCAACGAGCGCTGCTTGAGCGCCCGAGCACTCGTAGAGCACGTCGAAATAGCCCTTGTTCTCGCTGAACCGGGCGAGGCCGTCGCGGTCTTCCGACAGGTTGACCGTGCGGTCCGCGCCGACCGCACGGGCAAAGCCGAGCGCCCGTTCGGAAAGGTCGGCGGCGACGATCTCGACGGCGCCGGCCCGCCGGGCGGCAAGGATCGACAGGGTGCCGATCGGCCCGCAGCCGGTGACGAGCACGCGCTTGCCCAGCATCTCGCCGGCGCGGCGCGTGGCGTGCAGCGTCACCGAAAGCGGTTCGGCCATCGCGGCCTCGCCGGCGGAAAGGCCCTCCGCCTTCACACATTGGCTGGCCTTGGCGACCAGCCGCTCCCGGAACGCGCCCTGGATATGCGGGAAGGGCATGGCCGAGCCGTAGAAGCGCATGTTGAAAC
>CAMLOC010000457.1 GCA_946481465.1 uncultured Shinella sp.
CGGCAGTTTCTCGAAATCGCTGTTTCCCGGGCTGCGGCTCGGCTATCTCGTCGCCCCCGCCCCCTTCATTCGCGAGGCGCGCGCGCTGCGCTCCCTGATGCTGCGCCATCCGCCCGGCCACCTGCAACGCACCGCCGCCTATTTCCTGGCGCTCGGCCACTACGACGCCGTGCTGCACCGCATGCGCACCGAATACCACAAGCGCCACGTCCTGATGGCCGAGGCGCTGCGGCGCGAGGGCCTGACCATCGCCGGCTCCTCCACCTTCGGCGGCACGTCCTTCTGGATGGAGGGGCCGGAAGGGCTCGACGCCGACCGGCTGGTGCGTGACCTGCGGCAGGACGGGGTGCTGGTCGAATCCGGCTCGCCGTTCTTTCCGGAGAGCGACAGGCCCTGCCGCTACTTCCGCATGGGCTATTCCTCGATCCCCCGCGCCAACATCGTCGAGGGTGTCTCGCGCGTCAGGGCAGGCATCGATCGCCTCATGGAGGCTTGAGGCCGGCGCAAATCCTCAGTCGAGCACGTCGAGGTCCCGGCTGTGGCCCCAGAACATGCGCGGCGTTTCCAGCGCGTAGCGCAGGCCAAGCCGGTCGATCATCAGGTCCGCCTCGCGCTGCGCCGCGTCGAGCACGGCATCCTGGTTGACATGGAGGGGCGCCCGGTCGCGCAGCAGTACCTTGCCGCCGACAAGAACCGTGTGCACGTCGTTGCCGTTGGCGAAACAGGTGACGCGGAATTCCGGCATGTGGGCCGGGTAGAGATGCGGCCGGCGCAGGTCGACGAGGATGACGTCGGCCTTCTTACCCGGCTCCAGCGAGCCGATCTCCGCTTCGAGGCCGAGCACGCGCGCGGCGTCGATGGTGCACATTTCCAGCACCTTGCCCGGCGGTAGCCAGCTCGGATCGTGGAAGTGGGTGCGGTGGTAGTGCATGCATTGCTGCATGTGGCGGAACATGTCGGCCGAGCGGTCCGGGGCCGTGGCATCCGAGCCGATGGCGACGGTGACGCCGGCATCCAGCAGTTCCGGCACCGGGCAGCGCGCCAGGATGGCGGCGACGGCGCTCGGATTGTGCACGATGGTCGTGCCCGTCTCGGCGCAGATCGCGATTTCCTCCTCATCGAGACCCGTCGCATGGGAAAGCAGCGTGCGCGGGCCGAGAATGCCGATCTCGTGCGCGATGCGCACGCTGCCCGCGGTGTGGCCGTCCTGGGTGAAGACGAGGCCGCGCTCCTCGGCATAGCGCTTGACGGCGCGTGACTGGGCAACGGCCTCGTCCGCGCCGGCAGCATCCCGGTAGCCCCGATGCAGCGTCGGCGTCAGCAGGGCGAGATGCAGGCGGCCGCCATGGCTGCCGTGCCAGCGGTCGACCAGCGTCTTGCAGGTGGCGAACTGCCGGTCGAAGGAGACGGGATAGTCCGTGCGGGTCTCGCCCTCCCAGCGGGCATAGGTCAGGGGATGCGGCGGGCGCGTCGTGCCCACGGCGACCACCGAGCGCGTGCCGATGCCGAGCACGCCCTCCATATGGGCATCGCCATATTGCGGTTCGTCCGTGCGCATGACGGAATCCCCGCCGCCGAGCAGCGAGACACCGGTCGTCACCCCGAAGCGCAGGCGCTCCAGCGCGGCAAGCTGCGCTTCGGCAAACCAGAAGTCCGGGGTCGAGCCGACCGTATAGGCGCCGCGGCAGGCCTGATACCACGGATCGCTCCTGCCGCCGCCCAGCGTCTTGATCAGCCCGTGGCCGGCATGGGCATGGGCGTCGACGAAACCCGGCATGATCGCCATGCCGCGCGCATCGATCACCTCTCGGGCCGGATGGGCAGCCTCCACCTCCTGCGTCGGGCCGACGGCGACGATGCGGTCGCCGGTGATGGCGACGGCCCCGTCATGAATGATGCGGCGCTCCGGATCGATGGCGATGACCACGCCGTTCTTGATGAGGATGTCGGCCATGGCCTGCGGTCTCCGTTGGTTCGGTTCGGTCTCAGCGTCGCCCCAAGTCAGCCTATTCCGCGGCCTGCCGCGACAGGATGCGGTCGAGCGAGGGCGCAAGGCGCAGCAGTTCCTTGGTGTAGTCGTGCTTCGGCGCGGTGAACAGCGCCTCGGTCTCCGCCAATTCGACGATCTCGCCCGATTTCATCACGGCGATGCGGTCGCACATCTGGCGGATCACCGCGAGGTCGTGGCTGATGAACAACATGGAAAGGCCGGCAAGGTCGCGCAGGTCCTTCAGGAGGTTCAGAAGCTGCGCCTGCACGGAGACGTCGAGCGCCGAGGTCGGCTCGTCGCAGATCAGCAGCGACGGGCGCGGCCCGAGCGCGCGGGCGATGGCGATGCGCTGGCGCTGGCCGCCGGAAAAGGCGTGCGAGAAACGTCCGCCGGCATCGGCCGGCAGGCCGACAGCCTCCAGAAGGGTCCTTGCATCCTGCCGGGCTTCCTCCGCATTGGCGGCGAGCTTGTAGAACAGGATGGGCTCGGCGATGGCGGAATTGATGCGCAGGCGCGGATTGAGCGCCGAATAGGGATCCTGGAACACCATCTGCAACGACTGGCGGACGGACTTCTCGCGTTTCGCGCCGAGCGCCGTGCCCTGGAAATCGATGCTGCCGGCGCTTTGCGTGACAAGACCGGCGATGGTGTTGGCGACGGTGGTCTTGCCGCAGCCGGATTCGCCGACGAGACCAAAAATCTCGCCGCGGCGGACATCGAAGGAAACGCCCTTCACCGCCCGGAAGACCGAACTTTTCCGGCCGGGGATCAGTGAGCGCCCGCCATATTCGATCACGAGGTCCCTGACGGAGAGCACCACTTCGTCGCGGCTTCCCGTTTCGCTTCGCGTGCTCTTGCTGCGCACATTGGCGCGGGCATCGAGCGTCACCTGCGTTTCCTCGCTCGGCACCGGCAGGCGCTCGAGCCGGGTTTCGATCGGCGGCACGGCGGCGATCAGCGTGCGGGCATAGGGCGCCTTCGGCGCGGTCAGCACCGCATGCGCCGAGCCGCTCTCCACCACTGCGCCGTTCTGCATGATGGTGACGCGGTCGGCGATCTCGGCGACGACGCCCATATTGTGCGTGACCAGCAGCACGCCGACGCCGCGCTGGTCCGCAAGATCGCGGATCAGCTTCAGGATCTGCGCCTGCACGGACACGTCGAGCGCGGTGGTCGGTTCGTCGGCAACGATGAGCTGCGGGCCGCAGGCGAGCGCGGTCGCGATGACGACGCGCTGGCGCTGGCCGCCGGAAAGCTGATGCGGATAGGAGCCGAGCCGGCGTTCGGGCTCGGGGATGCCGACGGCCTTCATCAGTTCCAGCGCGCGGGCCCTGGCCTCCTGGCGGGAGAGCTTCAGATGCGCCAGCATGCCTTCGCAAAGCTGGCTTTCCACGGTGAAGAGCGGATTGAGGCTCGTCATCGGATCCTGGAAGATCGCGCCGACATCGCGGCCGGGCACGATGCCCTCGGTGCGGCCGGTGCGCAGGTCGATCGGCTTGCCGGCGATTTCGATCGAGCCCGAGACGATCTTGCCGGGCGCCTGCAGGAGGCCCATCAGCGCATTGCCGACAGTGGTCTTGCCCGCGCCGGATTCGCCGACGAGGGCGTGGATCTCGCCGGGGCGGATGAGGAGGTCGATATCCTTCACCGCAACGAGCGTGTCGCCATTGGCCAGCGGATATTCGACACGCAGCTTGCGGATGTCGAGAACGGGGGTTTTCGCGTCGGTCATATCAGCGGGCCATCAGTTTCGGGTTGAAGCGGTCGCGCAGATAATCGCCGATCACGTTGACGGCGAGCACGAGGATGACGAGGACGGCCGCCGGCATGACGGCGATCCACCAGAGGCCGGAGAACAGGAACTGGTTGCCGATGCGGATCAGCGTGCCGAGCGAGGGATAGGTCGGCGGCATGCCGGCGCCGAGGAAGGAGAGCGTCGCTTCCGTCAGGATCGCGCCGGCAAGGTTGATCGTGGCGATGACCATGACCGAACTCATGACGTTCGGCAGGATGTGCCGGCCCATGATACGGCCCGAGGGCAGGCCGATCAATCACTTGGTCCGCATCGAAGCGGGCTTTCGACGGTCAGCTCTCTCCGACTGCGCCTTGCCGCCGCCATCCGGCGTCCCCATAAGGCGCGCATGAGCG
>CAMLOC010000458.1 GCA_946481465.1 uncultured Shinella sp.
TGTCGGTCTCGGCGGCGACGTCCTCGACGTACTCCAGGTCGAGCCGGGGCTCACGTGGGCCCTGTCGCTTGCCTGCGGCGGCGCACGAGATCAGGACGATTGAGGTTGAAATGGGAGATCGTCAGCTCGGCGCGGCGGTTCTTGCCGCGCAGGGTTCCATCCAGCGCGATATCGAAAGCCAGGGTCGGCTTCGTGACCTCGCCGGGAAAATAGAGACGCGGCTTCTCGTCGAGCAGCAGTCCCGACATCGGCTCGGGGGCGCTGGAAGGCTCGATCCGTGCCGCGCGCGGCCCGTCCACCGGGAAGTGGGCCTTGTCCTGCGGCAGGCAACCTTCGCAGATCGGGAAGAGATTGTCCCAGTGGAGGGCGAGCCACAGGTAGTCATCCTTGTCTTCCGGCCGCTTCATGGGCGTCGCATAGGCGGGCGGACGGAAGCGGTAGGGCAGCAGCCGCACGCGGGCCTGCTCGCAGAACGGGCATTTGCCGTAGGACAGCGCGGTCAGTGCGTCGAGGACATCGTATTCGAGCGGGTATTTCCAGACCGGCGGCACGTCGGTCTGCAGGCGCTCCCTGGGATCGAGCGCGTAATAGGCCGCGATATCGCGCTGGCCCCAACCGGATTCCTGCAGGCTTCCGGGCAGCGTCCGGTTCCGCGCCTCATGCTCGAAGAATAACATCGCCCTCTCTCTCGCCGCTCAGGTCGCGGCGTCTTCCTCGCGCGCCGGCACGCGGTCGGCGCCGGCGACGAGACGCAGGTTGCTGTCGGCCCTCGGCACCTTTCCTTTTCGTACCGTATCGTCTCCGGCCGCGATCACCCTGTTGCCAATCCCGGCCAGAGAGGCGGCGAACGGGGCCAGTACCTCCTCGCGCCATTTCTGCGAGTTCCCGTTGTAGGAGCGCGGCTTGTAATCGGTCAGCAGCGTTTCGTAGGTCGGCCCGCCGCCGGCCGGCACCGCGCGATAGGTGGTGGCCATGCCCTCCAGCGCGGCCTCCAGCTTGGGCAGCAGCGAGACGGCCCGCAGCCAGCGATGCTCATCGAAATCGAAGCGCTCGACCAGTGTCCGTCCCGCCTGCCGGCCGTATTCGCCGAGTTGGCGGATCGTCCTCTCGTCCATGGCAAGGTTCATGCCGCCCTCCTTGCTCTCGTCGAGGCGCACCTCGACGATACGGTCCGCAAAGCCGGGCAGCAGCGACTGCAGCGTATCCTGCCAGTCCTTTGCGGTGTTCAGGATCGAGCCCAGGAAGCCGCCGATACCGGTGATCGCCCGAACAGGAAGATGCGTGCTCTGGCGCGGGTGGTCGGGAAGTTCGACGCGCACCTTACCGTGGCGGGCCTCCTCCCAGCCGGTGAGGGTGATGCCGAAGGTGGGGCGACCCGGCAGGAAGGAATCGAAGAAGTGGATCGGGAAGTTGCTGGAGATGCCGCCGTCCGAGAACAGGCAGCGCCGTATCTTCACCCGGCCCGGTCCCTCGGGAAGCAGATCGTCGAAGCGGTAGAGCGGCACCGCGCTGATCAATCCCGGGAAGCTCAGGCTCATGCGCGCCACCAGCAGCACGGGAAAATCCCGTCCGCTGGCGAGCGGATAGAGGTCGGCCGGAAGCTGGGGGCCGACGTCGGTCAGCGGTGTCCTGCCGCGCACGAGGTAGTCGATCACGCGCTTCGGGAACAGGGCCTCGAATTCGCGCCGGGAGAAATAATGATGATCGCTCTTCAGCGGCAGCTGGTAGGGGCGGCCCGACGACAAGTCGGTCGTCATGGTCGCGACATCGATGCCGTGATCGGCCAGCTGGCCGACGGTGAGCGGGTCACCGGGAACGCCGCCGAGGCCGAGATTGCCGGCCACCGTGTCGATGCGGTCCGCAAGCCAATCGGCGAGGGCGGGCTTGCCGTATCCTTGCTGGCTGAGGCCGGGGCAGATGCCGAAGTCATGCGCCGGCAGGTCGGTCTTCACTGCACGCCACAGGGCGAGGCCGATGACGGCCGCGACGAGGATGACGCCGAGGACGATCCCCAGCACCGCGAGCCAGAAATTCGAGCCTATGAGGCCGGCGACGACCACCGCAAGGCCCAGGGCTGCCGCGACCAGCGCCCTGCCGCTATAGGTCGTGAGCGCCGCCTTCACCGCCGCGAACGGCTTGCTGGCGTCGCCGGCGGCCACCATGGCCATCAATATGTCGAACAGGGGCCTGAGCTTCGGCGCAGGCTGGAACAGCGAGGCCATGTCGCGGCCGATCTCGTCGGCTATCTCGACGATCTCGTCATAGCCGGCGAACGCATCCTTGCCGGGCGAGCGCTCGCGCCGATATTCTGCGGCCGCCGCGACCGCCGCGGCGATCGCGCCGGCCGAGGTGCCTCCGATGCTGCGGAGCCGGTAGGCGTGGGCGATCTCTACAATGGCGTGCGGATAGACCACGCCCGAAGTGATCCCTCCCTTCATGATCAGGTCGCATTCGCGCATGACGAACTCCGCTCGATGCCTGTGTCTGGTGTACACCCGTTTGGAGGGAGGTCAATTTCGAATTGCCGAACCTTCGAAGTGCATTGAAAAATGCAATCCAGCGTTTGCATCGACGGCTACGCGATTTCCTCAGTTGATCTCTCAGATCGCAATCCATTTTTCCCGTGGTTCCGGGTGCGTTTTTTGATCGAGGCGCGCCGTCCGGCGCGGCCGGATTCCGGCTCGCCTCCAAAATGTACACAATAGTCTTCCTTATGGTCTGTGAAGATCATAAAATTGACGTTGATGTACATTTTGCTTGCGAGCGCCCCTCGCGTTTGCTAGGTTTTTGCTAACGAAGCCTTCGAGCGCCCGTCTCGCGAGAATGCGGGATCGCTCGACGCGTGATCTGCCACGCCCGGTCACGATACTGGCCCGTCGCAGCTCGGATGAGCTGGGAAATGCGCATTCTTGAGCATCGGGACAGGTTCAGCGGCGCCCTGTCCTTGCACTTGCCGCAATAATCAAAGGGAACGGGAATGAAGAAACTTCTTGCATCGACTTGTCTTCTGTTCGGTTTTGCCGGTGGTGCCCATGCCGCCGACTGTGGCACCGTGTCCGTCGCGCTGCACAACGTGCAGAGCG
Organism: uncultured Shinella sp.; assembly: GCA_946481465.1. The sequence continues at coordinate 3,084 of CAMLOC010000458.1, forward strand.
CGGAAGTCCTGGCCTATGTCGACAAGTTCATCCTCGAAAACGGATATGGCTGCACCGTCGAGACGATGCCCGGCGACACGGTGCCCTCGACGACTTCGATGGTCGAAAAGGGCGAGCCCGATATCTCGCCCGAGACCTGGGTCGACCTTCTGCCGGAGATCGTTCCGCGCGGGCTTGCGGAAAACAAGATCGTGATGGCCGCCGCCGCGCTGCCCGATGGCGGCGTGCAGGGTTGGTGGATCCCGAAATACATCGCCGACGCCCATCCGGACATCAAGACGATCAGCGACGCCCTCAAGCATCCTGAGCTGTTTCCCGACCCGGAAGACAGTTCGAAGGGCGTGATCTTCAACGGCGCCGAGGGGTGGGGCGCGACGGTCGTGACCGCGCAGCTCTTCAAGGCCTACAAGGCGGCGGACCAGGGCTTCACGCTCATGAATCCGGGCTCGGCAGCCGGCCTCGACGGTGCGATCGCCAAGGCATACGAGCGCAAGGAAGGTTTTATCACCTATTATTGGGCGCCGACTTCGCTGCTCGGCAAGTACGAGATGGTCCTGCTGAAGTTCGACGCCGAGCAGAACCCGGAAGAGTGGAAGCGTTGCATCACGAACCTTGCCTGCCCGGATCCGAAGGTCGCCGCATGGCCGGTCGACAAGGTCTTCACGCTCCTGACCAAGGAGTTCGCCGACGGCGCGAGCCCGGAAATCATGGCCTATTTCAACACGCGCGGCTGGAGCAACGACACCGTCGGCAAGCTGATGGCGTGGCAAAACGAGAACCAGGCCACCGGCGAAGACGGCGCCGTGCACTTCCTGGAGGAAAACAAGGACCTCTGGAAAGCCTGGGTTCCGGCGGACGTCGCCGAGAAGGTCGAGGCCGCTCTCTGACGATCGACGGGCACCCAGCCTGACCGGGCGTCCCTTTCCAGCGTAAAGCCGGCGCTCCCGTCCGTTCAGCCTTCGGGCTGGCCGGAGGGGGGCGCCGTTTTCCGTTCCGCCGCAGCGATCGTCCTTATCCAGTCACCGAGCACGGTGGCGGCCG
>CAMLOC010000459.1 GCA_946481465.1 uncultured Shinella sp.
GTGCGGTGCGCACACCTTCCCGTACATCGAGGTCAAGAACCCCGGCGCGATCGTCGAGCACGAGGCGACCACCTCGAAGATCTCCGACGACCAGCTGTTCTACTGCCTGCAGCGCGGCATCCCGACCGAGGCGGCGATCGCGCTGATCGTCAACGGCTTCGTCAAGGAAGTCATCCAGGAACTGCCGATGGAATTCGCCGTCGAGGCGCAGAAGCTCATCGGCATCTCGCTGGAAGGCTCGGTCGGCTGACCGGGTGAAGGAATGTCCCGGCGGTTTCCGCCGGGGGGCCGGACGGGCCTTTCGATGAAATTGCCGCGTGATCCGTTATATCAGCGGGATGTGGTTCTCATCGGGAGAGACGACATGGATCCGGTCAATCTGACATACTATGCCGTGGTTTGCGGTGGACTGGCAGCGTATGCGCCCAGCGTTCGGAACGTGGCGATACGCACGGTGGTGGGGCTCAGCCTCGGCGGATTTTCCGCCATGATGCTTCCGGTGGTCCATTTCTTCCTCGGCTTCTGAAACCAAGACGGGAGCGTTTGACCGCTCCGAACGCAGGACCGAGAAACCATGCTTGAAATCAAGAATCTGCACGCCCGCATCGCCGACGACGGCACCGAGATCATCCGTGGCCTGAACCTTACCGTGAAGGCCGGGGAAGTGGCCGCCATCATGGGCCCGAACGGCTCGGGCAAGTCGACGCTGTCCTACATCCTTTCCGGCCGCGAGGACTACGAAGTCACCGACGGCGACATCCTCTACAACGGCGAGAGCATCCTGGAACTGGACCCGGCCGAGCGCGCCGCCAAGGGCATCTTCCTCGCCTTCCAGTACCCGGTCGAGATCCCCGGCGTCGCCACCATGCAGTTCCTGAAGGTCGCGATGAACGAGCAGCGCAAGGCGCGCGGCGAAGCCGAACTGACGACGCCGGACTTCATGCGCCGCGTCAAGGAGGCCTCGGCCGAACTGAAGATCGCGCCGGAAATGCTGCGCCGCCCGCTGAATGTCGGCTTCTCCGGCGGCGAGAAGAAGCGCGCGGAAATCCTCCAGATGTCGCTGCTGGAGCCGAAGCTGTGCGTTCTCGACGAGACCGATTCCGGCCTCGACATCGACGCGCTGAAGATCGTCGCCGACGGCGTCAACGCGCTGCGCTCGCCCGACCGCGCCGTCATCGTCATCACCCACTACCAGCGCCTGCTCGACTATATCGTGCCTGACACGGTGCACGTCCTCTACAAGGGCCAGGTCATCAAGTCCGGCGACAAGACGCTGGCGCACGAGCTGGAAGCGAACGGCTACGCCGACATCATCGGCGCCGCCGCCTGACGGCCTGGCGAAGGAGTGATCCCATGAACATGCAGACAGGCATGAAGCTTTCCGTCGCCGAGACGGCGCTTTGCGAGGCCTATGACCACGCGATCGGCGAGCTGCCGGGCGACGGCGCGGTGCTCGCCGCCCGCGACACGCTGATCAGCGACTTCAAGGAAGCCGGCCTTCCGACGCGCCGCGTCGAGGCCTGGCACTATACCGACCTCAAGGCGCTGCTGCGCGCCGTCCCGGCCTTCGATCCGGCAGCCTCCGCCGCGCGGCTCGGCCCGCTCGTCGAGGGCTCGACGGTGCTGTCCGTCGTCAACGGCGTCGCTGATGCCCGCGCGACCGTCGCGGGCGTGACGGTCCGCGCCTTTAAGGATGCGCTGGCCGACGGCACCGCCGCGGCCGGCCTCGTCGCCCGCGACAGCGACGACACGATCGGCCGCATCAACGGCGCCTTCGTGCGCGACGGCTTCGTGCTCGACGTTCCGGCCGGCGCCGAGCTTGCGGCCCCGCTGGAGATCCAGACGGTGCAGAATGCGGGCCAGGCGCATACGCGCTTTCCCGTGACCTTCGGCGCCAATGCCAGGGCAACCGTCATCGAGCGCCATGCCGCAAGCAGCGACACCGCCGCCTTCGTCACGACGGTCAGCGACATCTCGCTTGCCGAGGGCGCGGATATCACCTGGGTCATCTTCCAGGGCCAGGGCGCGGCCGATACCCATCTCGGCCAGATCCGCATCACGCTCGGCACGGATGCGAAGCTGCGCCTTTACGTGGTCAATGCCGGCGGCAAGCTCGTGCGGCAGGAAATCCATGTCGTGGTGGCGGGCGAGGGCTCCGACCTCATCCTGCGCGGCATCAACCTGCTCGGCGGCGAGACGCATACCGACGTGACCTTCACGGTCGGCCACGACGTGCCGAACACGACCTCGACGGAAGTGATCCGCAACGTGATCTTCGATCGCGCCCGCGGCGTCTTCCAGGGCCAGATCCGCGTTGCGCCGGATGCCCAGAAGACCGATGCGAAAATGTCGTGCAACACGCTGCTGCTCTCCGACGAGGCCGACTTCTCGGCCAAGCCGGAGCTGGAGATCTTCGCAGACGACGTGCAGTGCGGCCACGGCGCGACCGTGATCGACATCGACCATGTCCAGCTCTTCTACCTGATGGCCCGCGGCATTCCGGAGAACAAGGCGCGCGCCATGCTGGTCAACGCCTTCGTCGCCGAGATCGTCGAGGAACTGGAAGACGAGCCGCTGGTCGAGGCGCTGGAAGGCGTCATCGCCGCCTGGCTCGACAAGCACGCGTAACAGGAGCAATCCCAGCAAAAGTGTTGAGCGGTTTTGCGTCCGGGATTGCGTAAACAAGGACGAACGAGATGGAACACGCGTTGCCCACAGCAGGCTATGACGTCGAGGCGATCCGCAAGGATTTCCCGATCCTGTCGAAGACGGTCTACGGCAAGCCGCTGGTCTATCTCGACAACGGCGCCTCGGCGCAGAAGCCGCAGGCCGTGATAGACGCGATTTCGCACGCCTATTCGAACGAATATGCCAATGTGCATCGCGGCCTGCACTTCCTGTCCAATGCCGCGACAGACGCCTATGAAGCGGCGCGCGAGAAGGTGCGCCGCTTCCTGAATGCCTCTTCGGTGGATGAAATCATCTTCACGAAGTCCTCGACCGAGGCGATCAACACGGTCGCCTACGGCTACGGCATGCCGAAGATCGGCGCGGGCGACGAGATCGTGCTGTCGATCATGGAGCACCATTCCAACATCGTGCCGTGGCATTTCATCCGCGAGCGGCAGGGCGCCAAGCTCGTCTGGGCGCCGGTGGACGATGCGGGCGCCTTCCATATCGAAGACTTCGAGAAATGCCTGACGGAGCGCACCAAGCTCATCGCCATCACGCATATGTCGAATGCGCTCGGCACCATCGTTCCGGTCAAGGAGATCTGCCGCATCGCCCGTGAACGCGGCATTCCCGTGCTGGTCGACGGCTCGCAGGGCGCCGTGCACATGCCGGTCGACGTCCGCGACATCGATTGCGACTGGTACGTGATGACCGGCCACAAGCTCTACGGCCCCTCCGGCATCGGCGTGCTCTACGGCAAGATGGACCGGCTGAAGGAGATGCGTCCCTTCCAGGGCGGCGGCGAGATGATCGTCGACGTGACCGAGGACATCGTCACCTACAACGACCCGCCGCACCGTTTCGAGGCCGGCACGCCGCCCATCGTGCAGGCGATCGGCCTCGGCCATGCGCTCGACTACATGGAGAAGGTCGGCCGCGCGGCGATCGCCGCGCATGAAGCCGATCTGCGCGACTATGCCCACGAGCGGCTGTCGGCGATCAATTCGCTGAAAATCTTCGGCACGGCGCCGGGCAAGGGCTCGATCTTCTCCTTCGAGCTGGAAGGCATCCACGCGCACGACGTCTCGATGGTCATCGACCGGGCAGGGGTGGCGGTGCGTGCCGGCACCCATTGTGCCCAGCCGCTCTTGAAACGCTTCGGCGTCACCTCCACATGCCGGGCATCGTTCGGCCTGTACAATACGCGCGCCGAAGTCGATGCCCTGGCCGACGCGCTCGACCATGCCCGCAAATTCTTCGCCTGAAGGAGAGCCCCATGTCCCTCGACGCAACGGAAGACAAGATCGACGTCCGCGACGGCATCGTTCATTCGGCGATCCCGGAAGACGAGTTGGCGCGCCTCAGCGACGACATCATTTCCGCGCTGAAGACGGTCTACGACCCGGAAATCCCGGCCGACATCTTCGAGCTCGGCCTGATCTACAAGATC
>CAMLOC010000460.1 GCA_946481465.1 uncultured Shinella sp.
CTTCACTATCTCTTCGCACCGCTGAAGGTCGGCCGGCTCGACTATATCGTGCAGAAGGCGGTGGAGATGGGCGCCGGCGTGCTGCAACCCGTCATGACCCAGCATGTGCAGGGCAGGATCACCAGCCTGGAGCGGCTGCAGGCCAATGCCGTCGAGGCGGCGGAACAGTGCGGCATCCTGGCGATCCCGGACGTGATGCCGCCGAAAAAGCTCGACGACCTGCTCTCCGCCTGGCCGCGCGAGCGGCGCATCGTCTTCTGCGACGAGGGCCATGGCAGCCAGAACCCGCTTGCCGCGCTCGGGGCCATCGAGGAACGCAAGCTCGCGCTGCTCGTCGGCCCGGAAGGCGGCTTTTCCGACGAGGAGCGCACGCTCCTGCGCGGTCTCGACTTCGTGACGCCCATTCCGCTCGGCCCGCGCATCCTGCGCGCCGACACGGCGGCGGTCGCGGCGATGGCCGTCATCCAGGCGGCGATCGGCGACTGGCGCTGAGCGGACCGGCACGGATTTGCGGGAACGCAAGAAAGCGCTTTTCCGAAAAAAGTCGAATGGGTTTTTTTGAATCTGCCTTGAAAGGAATTCGCTTGCACCGCATCTAATTCCGGTCCAAGCACCCTCCCAAGGCCCGGCATTCCGCCCGGGCGCCATCCGTTCAGAAGAAGACGCCCATGGCCCGTGATACCACCGACCAGACGCCGATCCGCACCGTCGCGGACATGGCGGATTACCTCGCCGCCGGCAACAAGCCGAAGGAGAAGTTCCGTATCGGCACCGAGCACGAGAAATTCGTCTTCTTTACGGCCGACAACAGCCCCGTGCCCTATTTCGGCGAGGCGAGCATTTCGGCGCTGCTGAACGGCATGCAGCAAAAGACTGGCTGGGATCCGATCATGGATGCCGGCAATATCATCGGCCTTGCCGAACCCTCCGGCATGGGCGCCATCTCGCTGGAGCCCGGCGGCCAGTTCGAGCTTTCCGGCGCGCCGCTGGAGAACCTGCACCAGACCTGCAAGGAATCCAACCAGCACCTCGCCACGCTGCGCGAGATCGCCGAGCCGCTCGGTATCCGCTTCCTCGGCATGGGCGGAAGCCCCAAATGGTCCTTCGCCGAAACGCCGCGCATGCCGAAAAGCCGGTACGACATCATGACCCGCTACATGCCGAAGGTCGGCACGCAGGGTCTCGACATGATGTACCGCACCTGCACGATCCAGGTGAACCTCGACTTCTCCTCGGAAGCCGACATGCGCCGCAAGATGCAGGTCTCGCTGAAGCTGCAATCCATGGCAACCGCCCTCTTCGCCTCCTCGCCCTTCACGGAAGGCAAGCCGAACGGGCTTCTCTCCTGGCGCGGCGACATCTGGCGCGACACGGACAACAACCGCGCCGGCCTCATCCCCTTCGCCTTCAAGCCGGATTTCGGCTTCATCGACTATGTCGAATGGGCGCTCGACGTGCCGATGTATTTCGTCGTGCGCGACGGCAAGTACCACGACTGCACGCACATCACCTTCCGCCAGTTCATGGCCGGCGCGCTGAAGGGCGAGATCGCCGACTGGGAGCCGAACCTCGGCGACTGGACGAACCACCTTTCCACGCTGTTCCCCGACGTGCGCCTCAAGCGCTTCCTGGAAATGCGCGGCGCCGACGGCGGCCCGTGGCGGCGCATCTGTGCGCTGCCCGCCTTCTGGGTGGGCCTGCTCTATGACGACGGCGCGCTCGACGCCGCCGAGGCCCTGACGCGCGACTGGACGGTCGAGGAAGTGACGGCGCTGCGCAATGCCGTGCCGGCCGAAGGACTGAGAGCCGATTTCCGCGGCAAGCCGCTGCTCGACGTCGCTCGCGAGGTGGTCGCGATCTCCCGCCAGGGCCTTGCCGCCCGGGCACGGCTCAACGGCGACGGTATCGACGAAACCATCTTCCTTGCCCCGCTCGACGAGGTTCTGGCGAAGAAGGCGACGCTCGCCGAAGACATGCTGGCGCTCTACAACGGCCGCTGGAACGGTTCCGTCGAGCCGGTCTTCACCGACTACCAGTACTGAGGCACGACGCCAAAAAGCGGTTTGCGCGGCCGAAATTCCCGTTATAGTGCAGGCACATGCCTGCCAACGGGAAAGGGTTCGTTATGCTTTCGCTCTACGACATGATGATGCAGGCGCAGAACGGCAATGCCGTCGAGACCATGGCGCGGCAATACGGGCTGGCGCAGGAACAGGCGGCCAAGGCCGTCGCCGCGCTGATGCCGGCCTTCTCCGAGGGTTTCAAGCGCAACGCCGCCAATCCCTACGATCTCGCCGCCTTCATGACGGCGCTGACCACCGGCGACCACGCGAAATATTTCGAGGACATCAGCAAGGCCTTCACGCCGCAGGGGCTTGCCGAGGGCAACGGCATTCTCGGCCATCTCTTCGGCAACAAGGAGGTTTCCCGGGCGATTGCCGCGCAGGCGGCGCAGATGACCGGCATCGGCCAGGACATCTACAAGCAGATGCTGCCCGTCATGGCGAGCGCGCTGATGGGCGGCCTCTTCAAGCAATCCTTCGCCCCCTTTTTCCCCGGCGCCGATGCGGGCAAGACGCCGGCCAATCCCTTTGCCGACATGATGCGGCAATGGGCCGAGGCGACCGGCATGGCCCCCAAGCCCGAACCGGCGAACCCTTTCACCGACAATCCCTTCGCGCAGGCCGCCCGGGACTTCTTCGGCACGAAGAAGGAAGCGCCGGCCAATCCCTTTGTCGACAATCCCTTCGCCAAGGCCTTCCAGGACATGATGGCGGGCATGGCCGGCCAGCCGGCGGAAGGCAGCAAGCCGAGTGAACAAGCGGCCTCCCCGGCCGATTCGCTGAAAGCCGCCGTCAACACGATGTTCGATACCGGGCTGGAAATGCAGAAGGACTATCAACGCAACGTCGAAGCGATCTTCGAGACCATTCGCGGCGGCATGCAGCCGGAGGGCGGCGGCAAGTCCTGAGGCCGGGAGCGGCCGGGCGGGAAATCCTTTGAAAAAGCCCGACGCGGACCTTGGGAGTCGCACGCCGGGCAAGCGGCAGGGTTATTGGCTCTCACCCTGCGGGGAAGTCAGGTGTCGACCGGGGAAATAGGGCGACGCCATCGGAAATCAATCCATGCGGCCGCTGCGCAGGTGACGACGGGCGCGCTCGCGCGCGGCGATCGTCAGATGCAGGCCCGCATCGGTGAAGAAGGACGCAGTGCGGACGCTCTGCACGTCGCCCCGGCACAGCCCCATGTCGAAGAGCTGATGATCGTCGAGCTCGTTCAACCGGTTGACCACGCGGCGGTTCTGCCAGGCGCGGACGAGCTTGTAGGCGGCATAGCGGAGGCGGGCGAAGAGGCTCTGGCCCGGGCGGCGCGTTGCGAGGCTGTCGATTTCCAGTCTGCGGTCGATCATGCGCATGGCATTTCTCCTTTCCGGCCCGGCGATCCATCGTCCTTCGATGGGGTTTCGCACGGCGCCCGTGATCGTTCGCCGCCCGCAAGGGTCGGGTGGCGGTTCAAAAGTCGCTTTTCAAGAAGAGCCGTCACCGGGAGGTCGAGGGAGGCGGCAGATCCTGTCGAACGATGCCTGGCGGAGAGGTCATGCGTTCGACACTTGCTTTTTCGCAGAAAGCCATTGATCAGTCCAACGAATGTTTCTAATAGTATCAATCAAACAATCTTATGGATATCGTTATGTCCGCTCCGCTAGACATAGACCAGCTCCAGACCTTCGTGGCGATCGCCGATACCGGCAGTTTCACCCGGGCCGCGGAACGGGTCTTCAAGACCCAGTCGGCCGTCTCCATGCAGATGCGGCGCCTCGAGGAGCGCATCGGCAAGCAGCTCTTCATGAAGGACGGCCGCGGCAACCGGCTGACGGCGGAGGGCGAGCGCCTGCTCAATTATGCCCGCCGGATGCTGCGCCTCAACAACGAGGCCATCGCCGCCTTCGACGACAACCGCCTCGAGGGCCTGTTGCGCATCGGCACGCCGGACGACTATGCCGACCGCTACATGCCCGAGATCATCATGCGGTTCGCCAAGACCCATCCGAATGTCGAGCTCTTCATCGTCTGCGAGCCCTCGGTGGACCTCGCCGAGAAGATGGCCAAGGGCGA
>CAMLOC010000461.1 GCA_946481465.1 uncultured Shinella sp.
GCTCCTTTGCGCGCCGGCGGGTTCGTCCCGCTCGACAGGCGCCCGATGTGTCCGGCCGGTGGCCGCGATCACTTTTTCGGCTGTAGGCCCAAAAAGCCGTAGCGAAGCGACCGGACCCCTTGCGGGTTGATCGCAAAAGGTCACCGGGTGGACCAAGGATCGCGCCGATTGAGAGCGGGCGAACCCGCCGGCCAGGAGGCCAGGTCCCCGCCGATGTCGCGCCCCACCCCTTGCCCTGCCTGCCGCTCCATCCAACGGGGTCCGGATGACAGGCCGCCGCTTGTCGGTTAGCCCCGCCGGATGCTGTTCCCGCTCCTGCTTGCCGCCGCCGTGGTCCCCAATGGTCAGACCTTCGCCTGCACACCGACGCGCGTCTGGGATGGCGATGGCCCGATCTGGTGCCGCGAGGGCGCCCATGTGCGGCTCGCCGGCATTGCCGCGCGCGAGATCGACAACAGCTGCCGCCCCGGCCAGCCCTGTCCGAGAGCAAGTGGCCCGGCCGCCCGCGATGCGTTGGTGCGCTTGCTTGGCGGACCGCGCGGCCAGACATCCACCGGGCATATCCGCGTGGCTGGCTCCACCATGCGCTGCGTCTCGACCGGCGAGGCCAAGGGCAACCGGACCGGCGCCTGGTGCAGCGCGCCCGGCATCGGCGATCTCAGCTGCGCGATGATCGCTACCGGCACCGTGCTGCGCTGGGAGCGCTATGCCAAGGGGCGATGCCGATCCCGCTGATCCGCTTGGGACCATGCCGCGCCTGAACAGGATAAGAGGCCCGGCGGCGATGCCGCCGGGCCGCCCTGTCCGACCTCAGAACGGGATTTCATCGTCCTCGGGCTCGTTGCCGCCGCCGCTATTCTCGTTCGACTTGGCGCGGGTGAGGAAGGTAACCTCGTCGGCGATGATCTCGACGCCGTAGCGTTCGATATTCTCGCTGTCGGTCCAGCGGGTGTAGTGGATACGGCCCCGGACCATGACCTTCATGCCCTTGTCGACATATTGCTCGACCGTCTTGCCGACGCCGTTGAAGCAGGTGATCCGGTGCCATTCGGTGTCCTCGAGGCGGCGATTGTTGTCGTCGCGCAGGATCTTGCCGTTGCTGTCGCGCTTCGGGCGCGAGGTGGCGAGGCTGAAATGGGTGATGCGGGTGCCGCCCTGGGTGGTGCGGGTTTCCGGCATGCCACCGACATTGCCGGCGAGGATGACGAGGTTCTGCATGGCTTGGGTTCCTTCGATGTGGGTCCAAGGGACCGTCCCTTCGACTGATCCCCGGCCAAGGCGGACAGGACGGCCCATCCACCGGCAGCGCAGCGCCGGGGAACCCCGAGACAAGGGGTGGTGCGGGCAGCCGTGGCACACGGCAACTCGGCCCGATGGCTCGCGGGTTGGATGGGCCGGACGGCCGGCTTAGGGGTCAGATGAGGAGAAGGACGGTGCGTCGCTTGGGCCATGACCGGAGCCCACCCATCGAAACCGCCGATATTGCCGGCTTTACTGAGCTCGCCGGTCCGGCATCTCGCGGACCTTACGCCCGTGCCTTATCTGCCCGTCCCTTGAGCCGCAGGACGGGATTGTAGATCCTTCGCATGGCCACTCGCGGGCTCGACACGACGTCCGTTGCACGATCACGCGGAGGGGGAAGAGGAGGTACGCAAGGTGGCGGCGCCTGGCGTGGCTGGCCTCAGGCAGGCCGCCACGGCATCGAGGAGCTGCCCGGTCTCGCAAAGCACGGCGCCGATGTCGCAGGCATAGCCACCTGTCACCAGCGCGTCGATCCGATGCACGGCATAGGCCGGGCCGAGGCTCTTGATGAAATCGGCCAGCGGACGACCGGGCGCCGGCAGGCCTAGCTGCCGCGCCTCGTCGAGGGCGCGGACAAGGTCATGACGGATATCGCGGGCCAGCGCATCGTCCGTCCAGCCATGACCCAAAAGATGCGCCTTCAAACCCAGTTCGCAGGAGATCGCGAGCAAGTGCAGTGCCGGCGCAAGCGCAATAGGCGCGCCAATCTGCGCGCCGCGATGAAATTCGCGCGCTCGATCGAGAAACACGGCTGCAAGCACCGGATCGCCGGGCGCCGCCAATCTTTCGATCGCGCGCCAGCGGCGCGGCGTCAGCTGGCGGAGCCAGGAGGGACCGGCCTGGTTGCGAAGATGCCGTAAGTAAGCGCCATCGGCTTCGTCCACATCGCGGCCTGTCGACCATAAGGACAGCAGCTTCGCCTTCCAGTGGCGGCCATGCGCGGCGCGGAAGGCAAGGAGCGCGCACGCACTGGCGCGATCGGGCATGAACATGATGCGGAACCTCCGAAAGGGAACAAGGGACGCATCCGCCCCGCCCCCTCCCCTCCGGCACCGGCATTCGCGAGCTTGAGAAATGCCGGCCGCCGAAGCGGCCGGCACGGCGGTCAGCCGCGGGATAAAGCCGCCGGCGGCGTTCCGAGCGGTCCGCGGCGATCGACGACATGGATGCCGCGCGCCTTGGCCTCGACCACCAGCCTTTCGGTGACGCCGTTGCCCTGGAAGGCAATGACGTAGCGCGGCTTGACCGAGAGCATCTGCTCGTTGCGCCGGAAGCCGGCACGATCGCCAAGCTTGCGATCAAGGCCGAACCGCAGCTGCTGGATGCCGTTCTGCTCGGCCCAGGATGCTGCAAGACGCTCGATGCCCTTCATGTCGCCGCCATGGACGAGATACATGTCGCCCACACGTTCGCGCACGGCCTTGAGGGTCCGCAGCAGATTGTCGGCAAACTGCTTGGCCTCGTCGTCGCTGGCGAAGCGAAGGCGCCCGCCGGCGAAGACCACGGGCGTGCCATGGACCATATTGGCATCGCGCACCCGCTCGCGCCGCGCCTGCAAATAGGCCCGGCCATCGACGATCGCAGCGGTCGTGCCGAGCGAGATGCGGTTGCCGGTCGCGGGCACCCAGGAGCGGCCGGTCTCATGCAGATAGTGGCGCGCCGCGGTGTCGCGCATCCCCTCATAGGCCTGGGCGGACTGCTCGACCTTGCGGGCGAGATCGATCTTGTCCTCGAGATCAGCGGTCGCGATCTCCGATCCGTCCTGCTCGGCGAGCAGGAGCCGGATCTCGTCGGTCAGGCGGTCGATCAGCTGATGCTTCTTGGCGGCCGCGCGGTGGAAGAGATTGACGAAGCCCCAGCCCAGATCCTCGATGTCGCGTTCGAGCGCGGTGAAGGGGAAGAGCGCGAAAAGATCGCTCCAGATGGCGCTGACGGTCTGTTCGAGCGCCTCGGCCGGTGGCGGCGCTTCCATCGAGCGTTGATCGCCCGCCAAATCGAGATGGCCGAGTTCGAGTGCTTGGAGCACTGCTGAAAGGGAGCTGGTCATGAGAAAAGCCTTTCCGTGTCGCTTGGGCCGGCGGCCTTCCCGCCGGATGCGTCACCTCCGGGCCATCGAAGAAGCGGCGGCGGCACCGCCGGGCAACGCCCAAGGGGAACCCGACAAGGTCCGGGTGGTGCGGGCAGGCGCGCCTTGGCGCGCCAACACGGCCGGCCCGTTCGGGTTGCCGCCGCCAGCGCGATGGCCCATGTGCCGCATCCTCTGGCGAAAGGCCTTAGGCCCCGCGTCGCATGTCAGGCGCTCATGGCGCGGCACATCATCAGGGCCACCCGCGAGCACGGGCCTTCGCCGATAGGTTGAGGGTCGCATGCCGTCGGGGGGATGATTTACCAATACACGAGGACCAGGTCTTGCCCGCGGCTATCTTGGCGACAGGTCGAGCCGCCCGCATTCCGCTCTTGGTCAGGCGGTCGACCGCGAAGCGAGATCGTTGGCGGCGTCCAGCTTGGCGGCTGCCGCCTTGCGTTCCGAATAGCGGTCCACAAGCTGATCGGCATGACCGCGCGTCAGCACAGTGAAGCGGATTAGTTCCTCCATCACATCGACGATCCGGTCGTAGTAGTCCGAGGACCTGAGGCGGCCGCCCTCGTCAAATTCCTTGAACGCCATCGCGATGCTCGACTGGTTGGGGATCGTGAACATGCGCATCCATCGGCCCAGCAGCCGCAAGGTGTTGACCGCGTTGAACGACTGCGATCCGCCCGAGACCTGCATCACCGCGAGGGTACGGCCCTGGGTCGGCCGCATACCG
>CAMLOC010000462.1 GCA_946481465.1 uncultured Shinella sp.
GCCGCTACGGCCGCATCATCAACATCACCTCCGTCGTCGGCGTCACCGGCAATCCGGGCCAGGCGAACTATTGCGCCTCCAAGGCCGGCATGATCGGCTTCAGCAAGTCGCTGGCCCAGGAGATCGCGACACGCAACGTCACGGTCAACTGCGTGGCCCCCGGCTTCATCGAAAGCGCCATGACGGGCAAGCTGAACGACAAGCAGAAGGAAGCGATCATGGGGGCCATTCCCATGAAGCGCATGGGCACCGGCGCGGAAGTCGCCTCCGCCGTCGCCTATCTCGCTTCGTCGGAAGCTGCCTACATGACGGGCCAGACGCTGCATGTGAACGGCGGCATGGCGATGATCTGACGAAGGCCGAGTGCCCGGCCCAAGCGTCCGGCGTTGCAGCATGAATAGCATGTTGACCGCTGGCGCGCCGGGCATTTTCGCACTTTGCGACAGACTTAAACCGTGTTAATCGGGCCATGACTGTCAGCAGTCGACCGGTTAATGCCCGAGTGATCCGGCGGTACGGAACCGTATCGCCGATGCCGCATTGCCAGTTGAATGGCCCGGTTGAAGGGATTGCCGGATGTGTTCTTGAGGCACATCGGGCGTGTTGAGTGTCCGGTGCCGTGACAGGCGCCGATCAAAAACAAAGGTCGAGGAATCCGACATGAGCGATATCGCAGAACGCGTAAAGAAAATTGTCATTGATCATCTGGGCGTTGACGCCGAAAAGGTCAGCGAAGGCGCAAGCTTCATCGATGATCTTGGCGCGGACTCGCTCGACACCGTCGAACTGGTCATGGCGTTCGAAGAAGAATTCGGCGTCGAGATCCCGGACGATGCCGCCGACTCGATCCTGACGGTCGGCGACGCCGTCAAGTTCATCGAGAAGGCCCAGGCCTGATCTGACTTCCGGCGGACCGCCTCCGGGCGGTCCGTCCACGGCCCTTCCGGGGCCGCACCTCCTCTTGGGGCACTGGACATAGAATACATAAGGGTGGATCACGGACGATGAGGCGTGTCGTTATCACGGGTACCGGCATGGTATCCCCGCTTGGCTGTGGCACCGAAGTTACCTGGAGCCGGCTTCTCGAAGGCCGCAGCGGCGCTGCCAGGGTAACCACCTTCGAGGTCGAGGACCTCCCCGCAAAGATCGCCTGCTCCATTCCGCTCGGTGACGGTACCGACGGCACCTATAATGCCGACCAGTGGATGGAGCCGAAGGAACAGCGCAAGGTCGATCCGTTCATCGTCTACGCCGTCGCAGCCGCCGACATGGCGCTGGCCGACGCCGGCTGGCACCCGAAGACGAACGAGGACCAGATCGCGACCGGCGTGCTCATCGGCTCCGGCATCGGCGGCCTCGACGGCATCGTTGAGGCCGGTTACACGCTGCGCGACAAGGGCCCGCGCCGCGTCTCGCCCTTCTTCATCCCCGGCCGCCTGATCAACCTCGCTTCCGGCCAGGTCTCCATCAAGCACAAGCTGCGTGGCCCCAACCATTCCGTCGTCACCGCCTGCTCGACGGGCGCGCACGCCATCGGCGATGCCAGCCGCCTGATCGCGCTCGGCGATGCCGACGTCATGGTGGCGGGCGGCGCCGAATCGCCGATCTGCCGCATCGCGCTCGCCGGCTTTGCCGCCTGCAAGGCGCTCTCGACGGAACGCAACGACGACCCGACCGCCGCCTCGCGCCCCTATGACCGCGACCGCGACGGCTTCGTCATGGGCGAGGGCGCCGGCGTCGTCGTCCTGGAAGAGCTGGAGCACGCCAAGGCGCGCGGCGCGAAGATCTATGCCGAAGTCGTCGGCTACGGCCTTTCGGGCGATGCCTATCACATCACCGCCCCGTCGGAAGACGGCGACGGCGCCTATCGCTGCATGCAGATGGCGCTGAAGCGCGCCGGCATTCCGGCGAGCGAACTCGACTATATCAACGCGCACGGCACCTCCACCATGGCCGACACGATCGAGCTCGGCGCGGTGGAGCGCCTCGTCGGGAATGCCGCGTCCCGTGTCTCCATGTCGTCCACCAAGTCGGCGATCGGCCACCTGCTCGGCGCGGCCGGCGCGGTCGAGGCGATCTTCACGGCGCTGGCGATCCGCGACAACATCGCCCCGCCGACGCTGAACCTCGACAATCCCGATGTCGAGACGGCGATCGACCTGGTGCCGCACAAGGCGCGCAAGCGCGAGATCAACGTGGCGCTGTCCAATTCGTTCGGCTTCGGCGGAACGAACGCGTCGCTGGTTCTCAAGCGCTACGCCTGACCATCCCTTAGCCGGCAAGCCCCCTCATCCGCCTGCCGGCACCTTCTCCCCGCGAGGGAGGAGGGGAGAACCGAGACGTCGCATCCTCCTCCCGAAAGGCCGGAGGAGGGAGAGGCTCGGATCATCGATATATGCAGCGGGTTGATCCCGCTTTTGCCGTATTGCTCTGCTGGAAGACAGTCGAGCAATGCCCGAACATGAGGACAGTCCGTGAGCGACACGAACGAACCCGGCGAGACGCAGTTTGGCCGCGGCGAGGCCTCCGGCCAGTCGCGCATCATCCCCAAGTCCGCCAACGAGGCCCTTCGGCCGGAACAGGTGCCGCAGCCGCCGAGCCGGCGGCGTTCGCGCAAGGCGCGCAGCCAGATCGTCATCTTCCTCAATTTCGTCATGACCGTGGTTGTCTTTGCCACGATCGTCGGCATCGGCATCTTCTACTACGGCGTGAAGAGCTACGAGGAACAGGGTCCGCTGACGGCCAACACGAACTTCATCGTGCGCGGCGGCGCCGGCACGAACGAGATCGCGGCGAGCCTCGAGCGCAACAACATCATCACCGACAGCCGCGTCTTCCGCATTCTCTCGCGCATCTATCTCGACGGCGAGACGCTGAAGGCCGGCGAATACGAGATCAAGGCCGGCGCGACGATGCGCGAGATCGTCGAATTGCTGAAATCGGGCAAGTCGATCCTCTACAGCGTCTCCGTGCCGGAAGGGCTGACGGTCAAGCAGGTCTTCAGGCGCCTGTCCGACGATCCGGTGCTGGAAGGCGACCTGCCGGCCGACCTGCCGGCGGAGGGCTCGCTGATGCCCGACACCTACAAGTTCTCGCGCGGCACCAAGCGCGCCGACATCCTCCAGCAGATGCTGGCGGCGCAGAAGACCCTCGTCGACCAGATCTGGGAACGCCGCGACGACAACCTGCCGATCGCAAGCCGCGAGGAATTCGTCACGCTCGCCTCGATCGTCGAGAAGGAGACGGGCCGGGCCGACGAGCGGCCGCGCGTCGCCTCGGTCTTCCTCAACCGCCTGGACAAGGGCATGCGCCTGCAATCCGACCCGACGATCATCTACGGGATCTTCGGCGGCGACGGCAAGCCGGCCGACCGTCCGATCTTCCAGTCGGATCTCGAGAAGCAGACGCCGTTCAACACCTATATCATCAAGGGCCTGCCGCCGACGCCGATCGCCAATCCGGGCCGCGCGGCCCTGGAAGCGGTCGCCAACCCGTCGCGCACGCCGGACCTCTACTTCGTCGCCGACGGCACGGGCGGCCACGTCTTCGCCGAGACGCTGGACGAGCACAACCAGAATGTCCGCCGCTGGCGCAAGCTGGAGGCGGAGAAGGCGGCCGAGGCCGCGAAGGAGGCGGAAGCCGCCGGCTCGCAGTAAGAGCGCCCTTCTTTTCTGCAAAAGGCCCCGGCATCGCCGGGGTCTTCTCGTTTCGGGGCATGCTTTTCCGCTCATCCCCACCTTTGATGTGGATCGCGCGCCGTTCCCGCCGCTCCCCCGTTTCCAACCCCGTGAAACTGCTCCACTTTGGGAGATGGTTTTTCGCGCCTGCCGCGCGTTTCGGCTGCCCCGCCTTCCGGCTCGACCTGCCGTCGCCGGGCGCCACTGGAGGATGACATGACATTGCAATCGATGACCGGCTTTGCGCGGGTCGAGGGAACCAGCGGACGCACGCGCTGGGCGTGGGAACTGCGCTCGGTCAATGGCAAGGGCCTCGACATAAGGCTGCGCCTGCCGCCCGGCTTCGAGGCGCTGGAGGCCGATGTGCGGCCGCTTGCGGGCGAAACGCTTGCGCGCGGCAATCTCCAGATCGGGCTTTCCGTCAGCGTCAGCGA
>CAMLOC010000463.1 GCA_946481465.1 uncultured Shinella sp.
CGCCCCGTGCCGTTCGGCCACGCCGCAAGACGCGTACTCGAGCCGCTGTTGATTCCGTCGTGATCGCATAACGCGAGGGTGTTTTAGGGATTTTCCCCACCCTCAAGGATCCGTCGTTGGTGCGCAACCGATGCTTTATCGGAGGCGAATGGCGGTGTCGTTGGAGAGGCTTTAGAGACGGTGGAATAGCACAATTTCCGCTGCCATCCGATCAGTTTTCGTATCGGGAAGTTCTTTCAGCCCTCGGGATGGCCATAAATCCTTATTTTGAAAGGATTTAAGCTGGTCGGAGTGGAGTGATTCGAACACTCGACCCCCACGTCCCGAACGTGGTGCGCTACCAGACTGCGCTACACTCCGTGACCAGCGGCGCCTCTATAGAACAGGCTTTTCGTTTCGACAAGCGCAAAATATCAAAAAAATTCGCACGGTTGGGGAAAGTGCCGGAAGGCCGGGAAAAATTGTTTTCGGTGGGGCGGGCGAGGGGAACCGGGGCGGGGCTCGTGCGTTTGGCGAGCCATGGACCAGATCATCGCCGACCTCTTTCCCCGCACCGCCGTGCCCTATCCCGTGCTCCTTGCCCGCCTGACGGGGGCGATCGTGCTCGGGGCGGTGATCGGCGCGGAGCGGGAATACCGCGCCCATGCCGCCGGGCTGCGCACCCATATCCTCGTGGCGCTGGCGGCCTGCGTCTTCGCCATCCTCTCCATCGAGAGCGTGCACATGGCGGGCTTTTCCGACGAGCAGGTGCGCATCGATCCGCTGCGCGTCATCGAGGCGGTCACCTCGGGCGTCGCCTTCCTCGCCGCCGGCATGATCGTCTTCTCGCGCGGCGAGGTGAAGGGGCTGACGACGGGGGCGGGCATGTGGCTGGCCGGCGCCGTCGGGCTTTCCGTCGGCCTCGGCTACTGGTTCGTCGCGGTCGTGGCGACGCTCGCCTGCTTCATCGTGCTCTTCATCCTCGCCAAGATCGATATCAAGAGCGACGAGGCGGAGAAGGCGAAGTCCGACACAAAAACATGACTTTAGTGGTTAAGTTTTGAGTATTTTGGCGGAATTGTGTTGATTTGCGAATAAACCGGGCCCTATACCGTCTTCCAACGAGGACGCGTGCGGGGATGCGCGCGGCCCCCGCATCCGGCCGGTCGCGGCGGGGCGGTCGAGTGGCCCTTCGCCGCTCGGAGGCGACCGGTCCGCCGGTCGGGCTCCGGCGGCGATTTTTGAAGAGACAGTCTCATGCGTCCATCGGGCAAGGCCGGTGCAGAGGAACTCAGAGCCGTGCTGTCGTCGAGCGCCATGGGCTTCCTCGCCATCGGCCTCTTCAGCTTCTTCGTGAACCTGCTCGTGCTGACCGGGCCGCTCTTCATGCTGCAGATCTACGACCGGGTGCTTTCCTCCCGCTCGGAGGCGACGCTGGTGGCGCTGACGGGGCTGATCATCGGCCTCTATCTCGTCATGGGCGTGCTCGACCATATCCGCAGCCGCGTCGCCGCGCGCATCGGCGCCCGCTTCCAGGCCCGTTTCGACAAGCGCGTGTTCAACGCCGTGCTCGACCGCACGCACCTGCATGCCCAGGGCATCTCCACCGTCACCGGCATGCGCGATCTCGACGCGATCCAGAAGGTGCTGTCCTCGCCCGCGCTGTTCACCGTCTTCGACATTCCGTGGACGCCCTTCTTCCTCTTCATCATCTTCACCTTCCATCCCTGGATGGGCGTGCTCGGCATCGTCGGCGGCCTCATCCTCGTCGGCCTCACCTGGCTCAACCAGAACGGCACCAAGGAGGACCAGGAGCGGGCGATGGTCGCCGGCCGGCTCAGCGACGAGATGACCCAGACGCTGCAGAAGGAGAGCGACACGGTGCGGGCGCTCGGCATGCGCCGCGCCGTCGCCGGCCGCTGGCAGATGCTGCGCGACAAGGCGCTCGAGGCCAATATCCGCTATTCCGACAGCAACGGCTTCTATTCCATCACCTCCAAGACCTTCCGCGTCTTCCTGCAATCGGCAATCCTGGCGCTCGGCGCCTACCTGGTGCTGCAGAACGAGATCACCGCCGGCGCCATGATCGCCAGTTCCATCATCATCGGCCGGGCGCTGGCGCCCATCGAGGGGGCGATCGGCCAGTGGTCGCTGATCCAGCGCGCCGGGCAGGGCTGGCACAACCTTTCCCAGCTTCTCGCGCGCGTGCCGGAAGAGGACCCGCGCACCGCGCTGCCCAAGCCCCGCGCCATCCTCGAGGTCGAGCAGGTCACGGTCGTGCCGCCCGGCGAGCAGGTGGCGACGGTGCGCATGCTGAACCTCGAACTGCATCCGGGCCAGGCGCTCGGCGTCATCGGCCAGAGCGCGTCGGGCAAGTCGACGCTCGCCCGCGTGCTGACGGGCATCTGGCCGCCGGCCGCCGGCAAGGTGCGCCTCGACGGCGCCTCGCTGGAACAGTACGGCACGGACGGCCTTGCCGAGCATGTCGGCTACCTGCCGCAGGACGTCGTGCTGTTCGAGGGCACGGTCGCGGAGAACATCGCCCGCATGGCGCTCGATCCCGATCCGGCGAAGGTGGTGGAGGCGGCGAGGAAGGCCGGCGCGCATGACATGATCCTGCGCCTGCCGGACGGCTACGATACGAAACTGCCGGCCATGGGCGGGCGGCTGTCGGGCGGCCAGAAGCAGCGCGTCGGCCTTGCCCGCGCGCTCTACGGCGATCCGGTGCTGGTCGTTCTCGACGAGCCGAACTCCAACCTCGACGCCGAGGGCTCGATGGCGCTCAACCTTGCCATCCGCAACCTCAAGGCGGAGGGCAAGTCCGTCGTCATCATGGCGCACCGGCCGGCGGCGATCGAGGAATGCGAGCTCATCCTGATCATGGAAGGCGGCCAGCGCCTGGCCTTCGGCCCGCGCGACGACGTGCTGCGCGCGCATCTGCGCAACCACACCCAGGTCGTCGCCGGCAGCGGCGGCAGCAACAAGTAAGGGGGCGGCCATGGTTCGCGAAACGGGCGCAAGGGACAGGAAGTGGACGAGCCGCGGCTATGCGATCGCCGGCTATGCGACGGTCTTCGTGCTGCTCGGCGGCATGGGCGCCTGGGCGGCGCTGACGCGCATCAACGGCGCGGTCGTCGCCGGCGGCATCATCGAGGTCGCCAGCAACCGCCAGATCGTGCAGCACCTGACGGGCGGCGTCGTCGGCGAGATCCGCGTCAAGGACGGCGACGTGGTGAAGGCGGGCGACGTGCTGATGCGGCTCGACGACATGTTCGACCGCTCCGAGCTCGCCGTCATCGAGGGCCAGCTCTTCAGCCTGCTCGGCACCGCCGCGCGGCTCCAGGCCGAGCAGGACGAGAAGGCCGAGATCACCTTCGATCCCGAACTCCTGAAGGCCGCCACGAGCGATCCGGAGGCCGCCGAGATCGTCGCCGGCCAGAAGCGGCTGATGGCGGCGCGCGCCGAGACGCGCGGCAAGCAGGCCGCCCAGCTCGACGAGAAGAAGGCGCAGATCGCCAAGCAGAACGAGGGCCTGGAAAGCCGCATCAAGGCGCTGGAAACCCAGCTTGCCCTGATCGGCCGGGAACTGGAGGCCCAGAACAAGCTGCTCGCCCAGTCGCTGACCAATGCCAGCCGCGTGCTGGCGCTGCAGCGCGAGGAAGCGGAGATCCTCGGCACGATCAGCCAGGCCCGCGCCAGCATCGCCGAGAATGCCGGCCGCGTCGCCGAGATCGAGATCGCCATCCTCAACATCCATTCCACGGTGCGGGAAGAGGCGACGACGGCGCTGCGCGAGATCGAGGCGAAGGTCGCCGAGCTCAAGGAAAACCGCAACGCCAAGCTGGAGACGCTGAGCCGCATGGACATCACCGCGCCGATGGGCGGCGTCGTGCTCGGCATGCAGGTCCACGCGCTGCGCTCGGTCATCCGCCCGGCCGATCCGCTGCTCTACATCATCCCGCAGGAGCAGGACCTCGTCATCACCACGCAGATCTCGCCGACGCAGATCGACCAGGTGCATGTCGGCCAGATGGCGCATATCCGCTTCGCCGCCTTCGACCACCGCTCGACGCCGGAGATCTTCGGCCATGTGACGAAGGTCGCCGCCGACGTCCTGCAGGACCAGCGCACC
>CAMLOC010000464.1 GCA_946481465.1 uncultured Shinella sp.
GGTCGGAGGTGTCGTAGTCGGTCGAGACGGTTTCCGGGTTGCAGTTGACCATGATCGCCTCATAGCCGGCATCCTTCAGCGCGAAGGCGGCATGGCAGCAGCAATAGTCGAACTCGATGCCCTGGCCGATGCGGTTCGGGCCGCCGCCGAGGATGACGACCTTCTTGCGATCCGAAATGCCGGCTTCCGAGCGCGCGGCGCCGGCGAACGGCGTCTCGTAGGTCGAGTACATGTAGGCGGTCGGCGAGGCGAACTCGGCGGCGCAGGTGTCGATGCGCTTGAAGACCGGGCGCACGTTCAGGCCGTTGCGCAGTTCGGCGACTTCCTTCGGGCGCTTGCCGGAAAGCGTGGCGAGGCGCGCGTCGGAGAAGCCCATGGCCTTCAGCATGCGCAGGTTTTCCGCGTCCTGCGGCAGGCCGTGCTCGCGGATGCGGGCCTCCATGTCGACGATGGCCTTGAACTGCTCGAGGAACCACGGGTCGATCTTTGAGCCTTCGTGCACCTCTTCCAGCGTCAGGCCCATGCGCAGCGCCTGGGCGACCATGCGCAGGCGGTCCGGTGTCGGGGTGGAGATCGCGGCGCGGATGGCGTTCTTGTCGTTGCCGTCGCCAAGGCCGGGGATTTCGATCTCGTCGAGGCCGGTCAGGCCCGTTTCAAGGCCGCGCAGTGCCTTCTGCAGCGATTCGGCGAAGGTGCGGCCGATGGCCATCACTTCGCCGACCGACTTCATGGCGGTGGTCAGCGTCGGCTCGGCGCCGGGGAATTTCTCGAAGGCGAAGCGCGGGATCTTGGTGACGACGTAGTCGATGGACGGTTCGAACGAGGCCGGGGTCGCGCCGCCGGTGATGTCGTTCTCCAGTTCGTCCAGCGTGTAGCCGATGGCGAGCTTTGCCGCGATCTTGGCGATGGGGAAGCCGGTCGCCTTGGAGGCGAGCGCCGAGGAGCGCGAGACGCGCGGGTTCATCTCGATGACGACGAGGCGGCCGTTCGCGGGGTTGACGGCGAACTGCACGTTCGAGCCGCCGGTCTCAACGCCGATCTCGCGCAGCACCGCGATCGAGGCGTTGCGCATGATCTGGTATTCCTTGTCCGTCAGGGTCAGGGCAGGGGCCACCGTGATCGAATCGCCCGTATGCACGCCCATCGGGTCGATGTTCTCGATCGAGCAGATGATGATGCAGTTGTCCGCCTTGTCGCGGACGACCTCCATCTCATACTCCTTCCAGCCGAGGACCGATTCCTCGATCAGCACTTCCGTCGTCGGCGAAGCGTCGAGGCCGGAATTGACGATCTCGAAGAATTCCGAGCGGTTGTAGGCGATGCCGCCGCCGGTGCCGCCGAGCGTGAAGGACGGGCGGATGATGGCGGGCAGGCCGATGACGTCGAGCGCCTGCGCGCCGATCGCCATGGCGTGGCTCATGTAGCGCTGCTTGCGGTCGGTCTCGCCGAGGTTCCACTGGTTCTCCAGCTCGTCCAGCGCCTTGTCCAGCGCATCGCCGGAAAGCTCGGCTTTCAGCTTCGCGCGCTCGGCCTCGTGGACCTTGCGGTCCTGGTCCTTGATCTCGGTGGCGTTGGCGAGCAGCGATTTGGGCGTTTCGAGGCCGATGCGGGCCATGGCCTCGCGGAAGAGCGCGCGGTCCTCGGCCATGTCGATGGCGGCCGGCTTGGCGCCGATCATCTCGACATTGTAGCGGTCGAGCACACCCATGCGCTTCAAGGAGAGCGCGGTGTTGAGCGCCGTCTGGCCGCCCATTGTCGGCAGCAGCGCGTCCGGGCGCTCCTTGGCGATGATCTTGGCGACGACTTCCGGGGTGATCGGCTCGACATAGGTCGCGTCGGCAAGGCCCGGGTCGGTCATGATCGTCGCCGGGTTGGAGTTGACGAGGATGACGCGGTAGCCTTCCTCCTTCAGCGCCTTGCAGGCCTGGGTGCCGGAATAGTCGAATTCGCAGGCCTGCCCGATGACGATCGGCCCCGCGCCGATGATGAGGATCGATTTCAAATCTTGGCGCTTGGGCATCTCTCTATCCGTTCTCTTCGCTTCGGCCGCGTGCGCGAAAAACCGGCATGGCGATGGGTTCACCGGGCCGGGCGCGCAAAAATGGTCTTTCAAGGCTAGAAGCGGCTTATAGGCAAATGCGCGGGCGAGCGGAACCCCGAAAATGGAGCAATCGACAGGAAATATGCCGGCCCTTCGCGTGCGCCGCCTCAGCGCCGCGCGCCGTCTATATAGGCCTGGATCGAGCGGCCGACCTCCGCGACCAGCCGCTCGTGCGGCAGCGCCACGACGGGAGGCAGCTTCAGCACGTAGCGGGTGAAGGCGAGGCCGAGGATCTGCGTCGCCACGAGGCCGGCAACGGCGGGCGTGTCCGGCCCGGCGAGCCGCGCGATGGCGGGGGCGACCTGGGTGGCGAAGATTTCGCGCAGCCGCGCGGCGGCCAGCTCGTTCGAGGCGGCCGAGCGCAGGGCGATCGGCAGGGCCGTGGCGTCGCCCCCGCCCTCCCAGATGGCCAGGAAATGCCGCACCAGCGCCTCGCCCACCGCATCGCGGGGAAGGGCCGTAAGGTCGGGCAGCCGCAGGTCGATGTCCGCCGCGCGGGCGAACAGCGTGTCCTTGCCGCCGAAATAGCGGATCACCATGGCCGGGTCGATCGCCGCGGCGGCGGCGATGTCGCGCACCGTCGTGCCGTCGTAGCCCTTCTGCGCAAAGAGCAGCCGCGCGGCCTCCAGGATGGCCTGGCGGGTACGGTCGGACTTGGTTTTCCGCGTGGGAGAATCGGTCATGGTGTAAAAATGCCAACACCTGTTGACAAATTCAAGCGTCGGGCATAAAAGTCAACACATGTTGATTTCTGGAGTCTGAGCCATGATACCGCAGGAAACCGATGTGCTGATCGTCGGGGCAGGGCCAACGGGCCTTGCGCTGGCCGTCACCCTGCAACAGGCGGGCGTAAGGCCCGTCATCGTCGACCGCCTTCCGGCCGGCCTCAACACCTCGCGCGCCGCGGTCATTCACGCCCATACGCTGGAGGCGCTGGAGCGGCTCGGCGTCACGCAGGAGCTGGAACGCCGTGGGCTGCATCTCACCCGCTTTGCCTTGCGCGACCATGACCGGGCGCTGCTGGAACTCGACTTCTCGACCCTGCCGTCGCGCTATGCGCAGATCCTGATGATTCCGCAGGACGAGACGGAGGCCATCCTTGCCGACCGGCTGGCGAGCCTCGGCGGCACTGTCGCGCGCGGCGTCACGGCGACGCGGATCGAGCGCGACGGGGCAGGGGCGGTGGTCCATCTCGACACGCCTGAGGGCGCGCGGGCCGTCCGCGCCCGCTATGTCGTCGGCGGCGACGGCATGCACAGCGTCGTGCGCGAGGCCGCCGGCATCGCCTTCGACGGCGAGAGCTATGCCGGTTCCTTCGTGCTTGCCGACGTCCATATGGATTGGGCCCTCAGCGCCGAGGTGACGCTGTTCTTCTCGCCGGAGGGTATGGGCGTCGTGGTGCCGCTGCCCGGCGGTCGCTATCGCATCGTGGCGCCCGTCCAGGATGCGCCGGAAGCACCGGATGCGGCCTTCGTGCAGGCGCTGCTCGATGCCCGCGGCCCGCGCAAGGCTCCCGCCCGTGTCCGCGATGTCCTGTGGAGTTCGCGCTTCCGCGTGCATCACCGTGTCGCCGCGCGCTATCGGTCGGGCCCGTTCTTCGTCATGGGTGATGCCGCCCATGTGCACAGCCCTGCCGGCGGGCAGGGCATGAATACGGGGCTCGTCGACGCCGTCGTACTCGGAGAGTTGCTGGCGGACGTCATCGCCGGCGGCGCGCCGGACGCAACGCTCGCCCTTTACGAGGAAAAGCGTCGCCCCGCCGCGGCGGAGGTGCTGGAGCTTGCCGGCCGCCTGACGCGGATCGCGACCGTGCGCAGCTTTCCCGGCCGTATCCTGCGCAATCTCGTCCTGCGCCTGCTCGGCGCGTCGCCGGTCTTCCGGCGCAAACTGGTGCTCAACCTCTCCGGCCTCGCCCGCAAGGGGCTCGGGATGGTGCCAAGACGCTAGGTCGCGTTGCTTGCCCCTCACCTGCCTGCCGGCATCCTCTCCCCGCAAGCGGGGCGAGG
>CAMLOC010000465.1 GCA_946481465.1 uncultured Shinella sp.
CATCGAAACCGGCTTGCGCCGCGGCAGCCTGTTGCGCCGCCGCTTGCAAGGCCGGTGGGGAGCGCGGTGAAGGGGCAGGCGGCGCTGCTGAAGGCGTCCGTCGATCCGGCGCTGCCGGTGATCTTTGCCGACGGGCTCTACATCGTTCCGCATGAGGACGGCCTCGTCGCCGTCGGCAGCACCAGCGAGAACAGCTTTGCCGATCCCTTTGGCACCGACGGCCTTCTCGACGCGCTGGTGGCCAAGGCGCGGCAGATGGCGCCGGTCCTGGCGGAGGCGCCGGTCGTCGAGCGCTGGGCGGGGTTGCGGCCGAAGGCGATCGGCCGGGAGCCGATGGTCGGCCGTCATCCCGACCATCCGAATGTCAGCCTGATGACCGGCGGCTTCAAGGTGAGCTTCGGCCTGGCGCATGAACTGGCGCGCGCGGTGGTGGACGAAATGAAGGGCGGCACGCTCAGCGTACCGCCCTCTTTCACCGTCGCGGCCCATTTCGAGGAAGCCGCGCGCGTGTGATCCCGCCTTACATCCAGTAGGGCGGCACGCCGTAATAGTCGTGGATCACCTTGCCGTTGCGGCGGTTCCAGTCGTATTCGGCATCGCTTTCGTAGTGCGGCGCGCGCTCGACCTGCTCCTTCGTCACATCGACGCGGTAGCCGCCGAGGCCCTCGTCATAGCTCAGCTTCGCCCAGGGCAGCGGGTAATGATCCTGGCCGAGGCCGAGGAATCCGCCGAAACTGAGCACCGCATAGGAAACATGACCGTTGCGCTTGTCGAGGATCAGGCGTTCGACGGAGCCGATATGCTTGCCATCGGCGCCGTAGACGCTCGTGCCCTCCACCTTGTCGCTGGCGATCAGATCCTGGGTTTCACGGATATTTGCATCCTGCATGGCCATAGGTGTTTCTCCTTGCTTGTGATGGACAGGAAACGGGGCAAGGCGGTAATGGTTCCTTTCAGGAGGGTATGCATCGGATTCCATTCGGCTTCCGATGGCCCGCAGCCCCGGTGCCGCCCATTGTCGAGGTGATCGAATGACTGAGAAGACCTATCCGCGCGACCTGATCGGCTACGGCCGCACGCCTCCCAAGGTGCGCTGGCCGGGCGATGCCAACATCGCCGTGCAGTTCGTCATCAATTATGAGGAAGGCGGTGAAAGCTGCATCCTCGACGGTGACGGGGCGTCGGAATGCCTCCTGTCGGAAATCGTCGGTGCGCAGCCCTGGCAGGGCCAGCGCAACCTCAACATGGAATCGATCTACGAATACGGTTCGCGTTCCGGCTTCTGGCGCCTGCACCGGCTGTTCACCAGCCGCAACGTCACGACCACCGTCTACGGCGTGACGCTCGCCATGGCGCGCAACCCGGAAGCTGTCGCCGCCATGAAGGAAGCTGGCTGGGAGATCGCCAGCCACGGCTACCGCTGGCTGGAATACAAGGATTTTTCCGAGGAGAAGGAACGCGAGCACATCCGCGAGGCGGTGCGCCTGCACAAGGAACTGACCGGCTCCCATCCGCTCGGCATGTACCAGGGCAAGCCTTCCGACAACACGCTGCGCCTCGTGATGGAGGAGGGCGGTTTCGTCTATTCCTCCGATTCCTACGCCGACGACCTGCCTTACTTCGTACCCGGCCTCGACGGCGAGCCCTTCCTGATCATCCCCTATACGCTCGAAACCAACGACATGCGGTTTGCGACGCCCCAGGGCTTCAACACCGGCGACCAGTTCTTCACCTACCTGAAGGACGCCTTCGACGTGCTCTACCAGGAGGGCGCCGAAGGTAGCCCGAAGATGCTGAACATCGGCCTGCACTGCCGCCTCGTCGGCCGCCCGGGCCGTGCGGCCGCGCTCGCCCGCTTCGTCGATTACGTGCTCGGCCACGAGAAGGTCTGGATCCCGCGGCGCATCGACATCGCGCGCCACTGGATCGAGCACCACCATCCGTCGAAGGCGAGGGGCGCATGATCGACCGCGCCGATTTCCTCGCCCGCTTCGGCGGCGTTTTCGAGCATTCGCCCTTCATCGCCGAGCGCGCGCTCGATGCAGGGGCCGTCGCAACGCCGCTGACGGCGGCCGGCGTCCATGCCGCGCTCGTCGCGGCGTTCCGTGAGGCGAGCGATGCGGAGCAGCTCGGCGTGCTGCGCGCCCACCCGGATCTCGCCGGCAGGCTGGCGATTGCCGGCGAACTGACGGAGGACAGCCGCAACGAGCAGGCCGGCGCCGGGCTGGACCGGCTCTCCCCGGCCGAGCACGCCCGCTTCACCGCGCTCAACACCGCCTATACGGAAAAGTTCGGCTTTCCCTTCATCATCGCGGTGAAAGGGCTTACCAAGGACGACATCCTCGCCGCCTTCGAGGCCCGCATCGGCAACACGGCGGCGGTAGAGTTCGAAACCGCGAAAACCCAGGTGGAGCGCATCGCGCTCCTCAGATTGACCGCCGCGCTGCCCGGAGAATGAACATGCCCGACCACCAAAGACCGCCCTTCCTCTCCCCGGGAGGGCTGTCTCATGGCTGAGAAACTGACGATCCGGCCGCTGACCAAGGAAGCCTTCGCCCCCTTCGGCACGGTGATCGAGGCCGATCCCGCCACGATGCGCCATATCAACGGCGGCAACACGGAGCGCTATCATGCGCTCGCCGAGGCCGAGGCCACCGGCGAGGATGCGAAGGTCATCATCAACCTCTTCCGCGGCAGCCCGCGGGCCTTCCCCTATGCCGTCGACATGATGGAGCGGCATCCCTTCGGCAGCCAGAGCTTCTCGCCGATCGACGACCGGCCCTGGCTGGTCGTGGTGGCGGAGGACGAGGGCGGCCGACCGGGCCGGCCGCAGGTCTTCCGCGCCGGCGGGCGGCAGGGCATCAACTACCGCCGCAACGTCTGGCATCATCCCCTGATGACCCTCGACGCGGTGAGCGATTTCCTCGTGGTCGACCGCCTCGGCGGTGGCGTCAACCTGGAAGAGTTCTTCTTCGACGAGCCCTTCGTCATCGAGCACCCCTGACCCGTCGCGGCAGTCAGAGCGCCGCCTTCATGGGCCTGCCGGCGACATAGGTCTCGCGCACCGCCCGGTCGTCGCCGAGCGTCTGGAGCAGGAAGAGTTCGTCGGTCAGCGAGCGGACCACTTCCATCTTCAGCGCCATGGCGGGGGTTGCTGCCGCATCCAGCACCACGAGGTCGGCGTCCGTGCCGGCCTCCAGCGTGCCGATATGGGCCTCCAGCGACAGCGCCTCGGCATTGCCGAGCGTCATGTGGTAGAAGCTCTCGAACGGGTTCAGCCGCTCGCCGAGCAATTGCTGGATCTTGTAGGCCTCGTCCATCGTCTTCAGCATGGAATAGCTCGTGCCGCCACCGACATCCGTCGCGACGCCGATGCGCACCGGCCTTTCCCGGCGCGACAGCGCCTTGAGCGGGAAGAGGCCGGAGCCGAGGAAGAGGTTGGAGGTGGGGCAGTGCACGGCGACGGCACCCGCCTCGCTCATCGCGTCCGCCTCGCGTTCCGACAGGTGGATGCAGTGGCCGAACAGGCTTTTCGGGCCGAGCAGGCCGTATTGCGCATAGACGTCCGTATAGTCGATCGCATCGGGATAGAGCTCGCTCGTGAAGCGGATCTCCTCGTGGTTCTCGGAAAGATGCGTCTGGATATGCAGGTCCGGGAATTCGCGGGCGAGCGCGGCCGTCATCTCCATCTGCGCCGGCGTCGAGGTGATGGCGAAGCGCGGCGTGATGGCGACGTGGTTGCGACCCTTGCCGTGCCATTCGGCAATCACGGCGCGGGTCTCGTCATAGCCCATCTCGGGCGTGTCGAGCAGGCCCTGCGGCGCGTTGCGGTCCATCATCACCTTGCCGCCGACCATGCACATGCCGCGCTTCACGGCCTCGGCGAAATAGGCGTCGGCGGAGGTCTTGTGGACGGAGCAATAGGCGGCGGCCGTGGTCGTGCCGTGGCGCAGCATCTCGTCGTAGAAATGCGTGGCGATGCGGGCGGCATGGTCGCTCTCGACGAAGCGGCATTCCTCGTGGAACGTATAGGTGTTCAGCCATTCCAGCAGACTGCCGGCATAGGAGGCGATCACCTGCATCTGCGGGAAGTGCAGGTGCGTGTC
>CAMLOC010000466.1 GCA_946481465.1 uncultured Shinella sp.
CCTGGAGAAGAAGGCCGACGAGGCCATCACCGCGCTCCTCGACAAGGAGGGCGAGAAATCCAACGCCTCGCAGGCCGCCCTCGTCTCGATCGACGGCACCGGGGCCATCCGGGCCCTCGTCGGCGGGCGGGACTATGCGGAAAGCCAGTTCGATCGTGCTTCCAAGGCCAAGCGCCAGCCGGGCTCGGCCTTCAAGCCCTTCGTCTATGCGGCGGCGCTGGAAGCCGGCCGCTCGCCGCTCTCGGTGCGCAACGACGCGCCGGTGAAGATCGGCAAATGGACGCCGGAGAACTACGACCAGAAATATCGCGGCGAGGTGACGCTCTCCTCCGCGCTCGCCCATTCGCTGAACACGATCGCCGCCCAGCTCGTCATGGAAGTCGGGCCGGACGATGTGATCAAGCTCGCCCGCCGGCTCGGCATCGAATCGGAGCTGCAGTCGAACGCCTCCATCGCGCTCGGCACATCGGAGGTGACGCTGGTGGAGCTGACCGCCGCCTATGCCCCCTTCATGAACGGCGGCTACAAGGCGACGCCGCACATCATCCGCCGCATCTCGACGGCCGACGGCAAGGTGCTCTACGAGAACACCTACGACAACCCGCCGCGCGTGCTGGAGCCGAACATCGTCTCGATGATGAACGGCATGATGATGCGCGTCATCACCGAGGGCACCGGCAAGAACGCCCGCATTCCCGGCTGGCCGGCGGCCGGCAAGTCGGGCACGACGCAATCCTTCCGCGACGCGCTCTTCGTCGGCTACACCAGCAACCTGACGACCGGCGTCTGGTTCGGCAACGACGACGGCAAGTCGATGAAGAAGGTGACGGGCGGCGGGCTCCCCGCGAAGGCCTGGAGCCAGTTCATGACCGCCGCCCACGAGGGCCTTGCGCCCTCGCCGCTCTTCGGCACGGCCGGCGGCGGTGAGCCCGCGGCGGGGGGAGCAGAACCGGCCCCGGAAGGCGACCAGCTCTTCGACATCATCTCCCGCACGCTGGGCACGGAGCCGAGCCGCGACGGACAGGCGATGGCGAACGAACAGACAGGCGCCGTCCCCCTCGACGACGGCCTCGTTCCACCCGCCGATGTCGGCCAGCAGGGACAGACCGGCACGCGCCGCACGACGCTTCTCGACGTGCTGCTGGGCGGTTGACGGTTTTGAACGGGGCCTGTTGCTATCCCCAGATGACAACGACGTTCTCAGGCTCTCTCGGATGGTCGATCCAGACCCGGATTCGCGTTTTGGTGGTGGGCACCGATACGCTGGCAAAGTCCGGCTCGTTGGCGTCGAAAAAGATAAGCCGCTTGTCAGGCGTGTTGAGAACGCCGTCGAATGTTGGCGGCGTAGACATGGCTATCTCCGAGGCTTCCCCAACGGTAAAATTGGTATCGCCGTCATTCCAATATGTGCATGGAATACTAATACAATCAGGGGTATATGGTATGGTTCTCTCCCTGAAATTGTATGGAACATCGTTTATCGGTCGGCTTGCAAGATAGACGCTGTTGTATTCTGGCGCTATGCTAAAATAAAGAATAGACATTTCAGAATTTCCCGCCTCGTACGATGCCGCCCTGCGAATTGCTGCAGAAAAGACAATGAGGATATATGCGTGTGGGTACACCCAGCGAAGTTGGAATCTGGTGATCTCCTACGTAGTTCCCTTTCTTTGTTCCAGGTATCTTTGTACCGCATCGGTGGCAGCCGAATTTGCGACCGATCCTATTGATCTCTTCCTGTTCGGCCCGCGTCAGCTTACGGTTGGTCCGCGGGGCGGTTATCCACTCCGATGCAAACGGCCCAGGGCCGACGCGTTTAGCCGTCAACTCATATACTCTAAAATGAGCCTCCCGCGTTACTGCTTCATTCGCCCTGATCAAGCCTTCGACAGATTCGTAAACCTGTGATGGCGGCCTCCAGTTCGGGTCGATTTTTCTGACGGCGCGTAGCGCCTCCTGCATCTGGCCCATGCTGACCGCCAGCCGCGCTTCCTGCGCAGGCGTGACGGCCTGCCACCTGCCGAGGATACGAACTTGTCCTCCACCGCGAGGTCCGCGGCGGCTGACGAGGATCGGCCGGTTGCCGGAACCCTCGTCGACCCATTGCCCGCCGTCGGGATTGCCTGCGGGGACGCGCGGCTGGTCGGCGCGGAAACCGGCCTTCAATCGAAGGGAGAAGGCCAGCGCGCGGATTTCGACCGTTATCACCGCATGTCGGTAGCTTGATTGCAAAAAGCCTGGTTCGGTCGGGTCCGTCGAGATCATTTGCCACACAATCCGCTCGCAATTCAGTCGGACTAGTGTGGGCGAGGTGGCGACGACGGGGATGAATTGACCTTCGGAAAAATTCTACAATGCCTTCAAGCGAAGGAAAATATTATATGTTTCCTTCAGCCATTCTCTCTTCTGCATCTCCGTTCCTACCGGAGGTCCTGCATTTCCGGGCCCAAAATCCTATCTCTTGGGGAGTCGCCAAAAACCCCGATCCGTTGCTTGAAGCACCAGAGAGGATTGTAGTTGATTGCGGGTTGCGTCGACGGTACATCAGGTCCATCGGACGCGCTGATTTTGCGAGCTTTGCGGCCCGGCAATGTCTTGCAGTCGTCCGGAGGGCTCCTTATATACGCCGCAAGGCAGGGCTGAGGCCCGTGCTTTCGTGAAGACCATACCATTAGGGGCTGCCAAAAGAACGCCTGAATGGGTTCCGGCAGTTCGCTTGAAGGAGAGAATGACATGGCTAAAGTAATCGGTATCGACCTCGGGACGACCAATTCCTGCGTCGCCGTCATGGATGGCAAGGACGCGAAGGTCATTGAGAATGCCGAAGGCGCGCGCACGACGCCTTCCATGGTCGCCTTCACCGAAGACGGTGAGCGGCTGACCGGCCAGCCGGCCAAGCGCCAGGCGGTCACCAACCCGGAAAACACCCTGTTCGCCGTCAAGCGCCTTATCGGCCGCCGCTACGACGACAAGCTCGTCGAGAAGGACAAGGGTCTCGTTCCCTACAAGATCGTCAAGGCCGACAATGGCGATGCCTGGGTCGACGCCCGCGGCAAGGGCTATTCCCCCTCGCAGATCTCCGCGATGATCCTTCAGAAGATGAAGGAAACCGCCGAATCCTATCTCGGTGAAACCATCACCCAGGCCGTCATCACGGTTCCGGCCTACTTCAACGACGCGCAGCGCCAGGCGACCAAGGACGCCGGCAAGATCGCGGGTCTCGAAGTGCTGCGCATCATCAACGAGCCGACGGCTGCCGCGCTCGCCTACGGCCTCGACAAGAAGGACGGCAAGACCATCGCCGTCTACGACCTTGGCGGCGGCACGTTCGACATCTCGGTGCTCGAAATCGGCGACGGCGTCTTCGAAGTGAAGTCGACCAACGGCGACACCTTCCTCGGCGGTGAAGACTTCGACATGCGTCTCGTCGAATATCTCGCGGCCGAGTTCAAGAAGGACCAGGGCATCGACCTGAAGAACGACAAGCTCGCCCTGCAGCGCCTCAAGGAAGCTGCCGAAAAGGCCAAGATCGAGCTGTCCTCCTCGCAGCAGACCGAAATCAACCTGCCGTTCATCACGGCGGATGCGACCGGTCCGAAGCACCTGACGATGAAGCTGTCGCGCGCCAAGTTCGAAAGCCTGGTCGACGATCTCGTCCAGCGCACCGTCGCGCCCTGCAAGGCGGCGCTCAAGGATGCCGGCGTCACGGCGGCCGAGATCGACGAAGTCGTTCTCGTCGGCGGCATGAGCCGCATGCCGAAGGTGCAGGAAGTCGTCAAGCAGCTGTTCGGCAAGGAGCCGCACAAGGGCGTCAACCCGGATGAAGTGGTCGCCATGGGCGCCGCCATCCAGGCCGGTGTCCTGCAGGGCGACGTCAAGGACGTCCTGCTCCTCGACGTGACCCCGCTGTCGCTGGGCATCGAAACGCTGGGCGGCGTCTTCACCCGTCTGATCGATCGCAACACGACGATCCCGACGAAGAAGAGCCAGACCTTCTCGACCGCCGAGGACAACCAGTCGGCCGTGACCATCCGCGTCAGCCAGGGCGAGCGCGAAATGGCCGCCGACAACAAGCTGCTCGGCCAGTTCGACCTCGTCGGC
>CAMLOC010000467.1 GCA_946481465.1 uncultured Shinella sp.
CCGTCAGCCTCCATGAACTTGCCGGTATGGCGCTCCGTCGCACCGGTGAAGGCGCCCTTCTCGTGGCCGAACAGGATGCTTTCGACGAGATTGTGCGGGATCGCGCCGCAATTGACCGTGACGAAGGGTTTTTGCGCCCGGTCGCTGGCAGCCTGGATGGCGCGCGCGACCATTTCCTTGCCGACGCCCGATTCACCCTCCAGCACCACGGGGATGTTCGACTGGGCGGCGCGGCGTCCGAGCTCGATGACGCGCAGCATTTCGGGGCTGGCCGAAACGATGTCGTCGAAATGCACGGCCTCGCTGCGGCCACGCCGTCCGCCACGGCCGCGGCCCTCGCGCTGGTCCATCTTCAGCGCATTGCCGACCGCCACGTTCAGGCGCTCCGGCGACACCGGCTTCACCACGAAATCGAAGGCGCCGGCGCGCATCGCCATCACGACCGTCTCGATGCCGCCCTGCCCCGTCTGCACGATGACGGGAATGGTGTTCTCCCGCTCGGCAAGCGCTTCCAGGAAGGCCGAACCGTTCATTTCCGGCATCATCAGGTCGAGCAGGATCACGTTGATCAGGCCGCCCTTGCGATCGAGCAGATCGAGGCCCGCACGGCCGTTTTCCGCCATATGGGCGACATGGCCGGAGCGCTCGATCATGTTCTTCAACAGCCTGCGCTGGACAGGATCATCGTCGATGACAAGAATATGGGCCGTCACTGGAACCTCCTTGCCTGAACGTGCGTCATGCACGCCAAGGGAACTCAACACCAGCGGACCATGGCAGAAAGGGTTGAACATGCCGTTTTGAGAAAGGCTTGCATTTTAACCAATGCCGACGCAAGCAAGGGGCATCCGCCCACCTGCCCGCCCCCCTGGAAGAAAGACAGACAATGACCCGATTTTCCCGCTTCCCCCGCATCGCCTTCGCACCGGCCGACGCTGCCGTGAGCGCGGAACTGGGCGATCTTCCCGGCTGGAACCTTGCCGACCTCTACCCCTCTCAAGGCTCCCCGGAATTCCAGGGCGACATGAAGAAGGCCGAAGCGGGCGCGCGCGCCTTCGAGGCGAAATGGAAGGGCAAGCTGGACGCGGCGACCGAGAAGACCGGCGAGGAGGGCATCGGCGCGGCCGTGCGTGAATTCGAGGCGCTGGAAGACGTGATGGGCCGCCTCATCTCCTTCGCGGGCCTCACCTATTTCACCAACACGACCGAGCCTGCCAATGGCAAGTTCTATGGCGACATCCAGTCGAAGCTGACCGATCTTGGCGCGCACCTTCTGTTTTTCTCGCTTGAACTCAACAGGATAGCGGACGAGCGCATCGAGGCGGCGCTCTCGAACGACGCGCTCGCCGCCCACTACCGCCCCTGGATCGAGGACC
Organism: uncultured Shinella sp.; assembly: GCA_946481465.1. Next base: position 1,377 of record CAMLOC010000467.1, read on the forward strand.
TGCGCAAGGACAAGCCCTACCAGCTCGACGACAAGACGGAACAGCTCTTCCTCGAAAAGTCGATGACGGGCGCAGCGGCCTGGAACCGCCTCTTCGACGAGACCATGGCCTCGCTGCGCTATACGATCGACGGCGAGGAGGTTCCGCTGGAAATCGCCCTCAACCAGCTCCAGTCGCCGAACCCGGACGACCGCCGCGAGGCGGCGCAAGCGCTGGCGAAGACCTTCAAGGACAATATCCGCACCTTCACGCTGATCACCAACACGCTCGCCAAGGACAAGGAAATCTCCGACCGCTGGCGCGGCTTTTCCGACATCGCCGACAGCCGGCACCTTGCCAACCGCGTCGAGCCGGAAGTGGTCGCGGCGCTCGCGGAAGCCGTGCGCGAAGCCTATCCGCGCCTCTCGCACCGCTACTATGCGATGAAGGCGAAGTGGCTCGGAATGGAGCAGATGGAGTTCTGGGACCGCAATGCGCCCCTTCCCGAGACGCCGGATGCGATCATCCCGTGGACCGAGGCGCGCGACACCGTGCTCTCCGCCTATGGCGCCTTCGCACCGGAAATGGCCGAGATCGCCAAAAAATTCTTCGACAAGGGCTGGATCGACGCGCCGGTGCGCCCCGGCAAGGCGCCGGGCGCCTTCGCCCACCCGACGGTGCCCTCCGCGCATCCCTATGTGCTCGTCAACTATATGGGCAAGCCGCGCGACGTGATGACGCTCGCCCATGAACTCGGCCATGGCGTGCACCAGGTGCTGGCCGGCGGCCAGGGCGCGCTGATGGCGTCCACCCCGCTGACGCTCGCCGAGACGGCATCCGTCTTCGGCGAGATGCTGACCTTCCGCAGCCTCCTCGACAAGACGAAGGACAAGCGCGAGCGCAAGGCGATGCTCGCCCAGAAGGTCGAGGACATGATCAACACGGTCGTGCGCCAGATCGCCTTCTACGAATTCGAGCGCAAGGTGCACACCGCCCGCAAGGAAGGGGAACTCACCTCCGACCGGATCGGCGAACTGTGGCTTTCCGTGCAGGCCGAGAGCCTCGGCCCGGCGATCCGCATCTCGGAAGGCTACGAGACCTACTGGGCCTATATCCCCCACTTCATCCACTCGCCCTTCTATGTCTATGCCTATGCCTTCGGCGATTGCCTGGTGAACTCGCTTTATGCGGTCTACAGCCAGGCCGAAGCCGGCTTCCAGGCGAAGTATTTCGACCTCCTGAAGGCCGGCGGCACCAAGCATCACACCGAGCTTCTGAAGCCGTTCGGGCTTGATGCGAGCGATCCGTCGTTCTGGAGCAAGGGACTGTCGATGATCGAGGGGCTGATCGACGAGCTGGAAGCGCTTGATAAGGCCTGACCTCAACAGAAGAAACTGCGCATGACCGATCGCGAGCGCTTTGTGCTGCTGCGGGACGACCGCGAGGACAAGACGACGGTTTTCGCCGAACCCGTCGCCGTCGTCACCGTGCGCGATCGCGCCGGTTTCGAGCCGGCCTTCTCGACCCTGCAGGCAGCGCACGACAAGGGCCTCTGGATCGCCGGCTTCATGAGCTACGAAGCCGGCCATCTCTTCGAGGAGAAGCTGGCGCCCTTCGCGCCGGAGAACCGTCCGACGCCGCTGATGAGCTTCGGCATCTTCGAAAAGCCGGCGGACGACCACCCGCTGGCAAGGCCTCGCCAGCGCACCGAGAACGAGCCCTTCCTCACAGAGCCGAAAGCCGGCTGGGATTTCGAGACCTATCGCAGCCGCTTCGACCGCCTGCACCGGCATCTGAGGGAGGGCGACTGCTACCAGGCGAACCTCACCATGCCGATCCGTGCCCGCTGGACCGGCGACCCGCTCGCCGCCTTCTGGTCGCTGATCGAGCGCCAGCCCGTGCGCTACGGCGCCTTCGTCTCGCTCGACGGCCCGCTCCTCCTCTCCCGCTCGCCGGAACTCTTCTTCGACGTGGACAGGGACGGCTGGATCGAGGCCCATCCGATGAAGGGCACGGCGCCGCGCGGGGCCAGTGCCGCGGAAGATGCCGGGATCATCGCCGCCATGCAGGCCGATCCGAAATCGCAGGCGGAAAACCGCATGATCGTCGATCTCTTGCGCAACGACATCTCGCGCATCACCGAGGTCGGCACGCTCCATGTGCCGAAACTCTTCGCCGTCGAAACCTATCCGACCGTGCACCAGATGGTGAGCCACGTTCGCGCGAAACTCACGCCCGGCCTCTCGATCCGCGATATCTTCGCGGCGCTCTTTCCCTGCGGCTCCATCACCGGCGCGCCGAAGATGAGCGCCATGACGATCCTGCATGCGCTGGAGGACGGTCCGCGCGACGCCTATTGCGGCGCGATCGGCATGATCGCTCCCGACGGCACCATGCGCTTCAACGTGGCGATCCGCACCGTCTCGCTCTTCGAGGGCGGCGAAGCCGTCTTCAATGTCGGCGGCGGCATCGTCTTCGATTCGACAGCCGTGGCGGAATATGACGAATGTCTCCTGAAGGCGCGTTTCGCGGTGGGGGACCAATGGATCTCTCGCTGATCGAGACGCTGCGCTGGGAACCCGGCACCGGCTTCGTGCGGCTGGAGCGGCATCTGGCGCGGCTGGCGCGCTCGGCGGCAGCGCTCGGGTTGGCCGGGAGCGAGGGGGCGGAGCAGGCGTTGTTCACTGCGCTACCCCCCTCTGCCCTGCCGGGCATCTCCCCCACAAGGGGGGAGATCGGCAAGAC
>CAMLOC010000468.1 GCA_946481465.1 uncultured Shinella sp.
CGCATGGCGAAGGCAAGCTGGTCTCCTGCCTTGCCGGCGCAATCTGGGATGTCGCCGTCGATCTCCGACCGCAATCGAAACACTATCTGCGCTGGACGGCCGCCGAACTCAGTGCGGAAAACATGCGCCAACTCTACATACCCAAGGGTTTTGCGCATGGTTTCCTGTCGCTGACCGAGGATGCCGCGGTCGGCTACCTGATCTCGACGCGCTACGAACCGGCGGCAAGCCGCGGCGTGCGCTATGACGATCCGAAGATCGGCATAACCTGGCCGGCGGAACCGGCTGCGATGTCGGAAAAAGATCGGGCCTGGCCGGCGCTTTAGCGCGCCTCGGCGAGCAGCCCGCTTTCCTTCAGCCGCGCGGCGGCATGGGCGATATCGCGGAAGGAAAGACCGGAACGGCGGGCGATATCGAGCAGGGAATGCTCGCCATCCGCCAGATTGAGGACCCAGAGGTAGCCCATCGTAACGTCCGAGGTGACCGTATGTCCGCCGGTCGCCGAATAGAGCCCTCGCCGTCCGAGCTGAGGCTCTCCCTTTGGCGAAAGGTTCAGCGGCACCCAGTCCGCCTCCAGGGCCTCGACAATATCGAGCATCATCCGAAAGGAGGAGGCAAGGTGTTCCGGCCGCACGAAATCGAGATTGTCGGCCGAGGTGTGATATTGCGCAAAGGTGCCGAAGGCGCTGCGTTGCAGGAGGCCGACGGGAAGGTTGAAGCCCGGCGAACAGAACTGCCGTTCGTCGTAGCCATAGGGGCTGAAATCCACCATCGCCGCCCGCCGCCCGTCACAGCGCACGGCCTCCATGACGCGGTCGATCGTCGCATCGCCGCGCCGGCTGCGCTTGTAGACCGGCCCGCCGCCATCGCCGATGCAGGAGACGACGAGGCCGTGGTCGATGCGGTGAACCCTCTCCTCATTCGCCGCAAGCCAGCAGAGCGCCCCGATCGTGCCGGGCGCGAAGAGGAAGCGGTAGCTGAAGCGATTGCGCCGCCGCGACAGGGTTTTCGCCAGCATCGTCAGCACGGCGAGGCCCGAGCAATTGTCATTGGCAAGCGATGGGTGGCAGACATGGGCCGAGAACAGCACCTCGCGCTCCGTTTCCCCCGGCAGGAAGACCTCGCCATAGGTAAGCGCGCCATCACGCAGGTCCGTGTCGATGAAGACGTCATAGTCCTCGTCGGGAAGCGCCAGGTAATCGCGATGCCTCAGGCAGAAACCCCAGTCGCGGCGATAATAGCTGGTGCGATAGGGAATGAGGTCCGGCTGGTCCGGCAGCGTGTGCAGGTGCGGCTTCAGCTCTTCGAACGACAGGCGTCGCGAGACCGGCTCGCTATAGTTCACGAGATGGAGATTGCACGCGGCAAAATCCACAACGGTCCGGCCGCTCGCCGTGCGCAGGGTGGCGCCGCGCACGGTCCATTCCTGCGGCACCGTCCAGTCGAAGACCTGCGTGCCCGTCGGCACCTCCCGCACCGCCACATCGACATGCTCGCGAAGGATATCGAGGGTCTGGCGCACGCCCTCTCCGGTAATGCTGCGGCAGATCGGAAAAAGCCGGACGACGAGCGCAAAAAGCGCCCGGCCAGGATCGGCCGTGTCGTCCGGCAAGGCTCCGGGGCAAAATCGTGTGGTCTCGTCCATCAATTGTCTCAGGCCCGCGCCGTCCGGGGCACGGCGGCATCGCAAACCTCCGGACGCCACTTGAGATCCGCATCGATCGCGCCGGTCTCGAGAAGGTCGCGGATCTGGCCGATGCGCTGGTAGCGCGGCCCTTCGAACTCCGCCAGGCTGAGGCCGGCGCTGGAATAGGCGGCATAAAGCTGGCGCGCGCCGGCGACCACGTCCCATTGCGGGCGGAACGCCGGCAGCACGCGGGCGATCTTGCCGAAATCGACGCGATAGGAGCGCGCATCCGGCCCCGCCTCCGCCGCATATTCCAGCCGGCAGCCGGGAACGATCCTTGCGACGACGTCGGCGATTTCGCGGATCTGGTAATTGTGCGCGGTCTGGCCGACATTGAACGCCTCGTTGAAGACGCTCTTCACAGGGGCTTCCAGCGCGGCGAGGAAGGCGCGGGAAATATCCTCGATATGCACGATCGGCCGCCAGGGCGTGCCGTCCGATTTGAGGAGGATGAGGCGCTGCGTCACGGCCCAGGCGACGAGATTGTTGAGGACGATGTCGAAGCGCAGCATCGGCGACAGGCCGTAGGCGGTCGCCGGCCGCAGGAAGACCGGGCAGAACCGGGCATCCGCAAGCTCGGCGATATCGGCCTCCGCCCGCACCTTGGAGATGCCATAGGCCGAGACCGGGTTGAGCGGCGCGTTCTCGTCGACGAGATCGGCGCCGGCGAGGCCGTAATTGCTGCAGGAGGAAGCGAAGAGGAAGCGCGAGACACCCGCCTGCCTGGCCGCCTTGGCGACCCGCACGCTGCCCCGATGGTTGATGTCGTAGGTGACTTCGGGATCGAGATTGCTCAACGGATCGTTGGACAGCGCGGCGAGATGGATGACCGCATCGAAACCGTCGAGGTCGCGCGGCGAGATATCGCGCACATCCTTCAGCATGGAAGGCACATCGAACATCGCCCCGCCGGGCGTATAGCTGCAGCGGCGGTAAAGCCGGCTGTCACAGCCATGCACGTCGTGGCCGGCGCGCAAGAGGAAGGGCACCATCACGGCGCCGATATAGCCCTGATGTCCGGTCACAAGCACTTTCATGTCCAAATCCCCCATCCGGTGTGGCGAAAATGGTAGGCGCGGGGGAATGGGATCGCGATTGAGGACAAAGACGACCTGCCCTGCCGGAACGGTGCAGCCGCCGCAGCGCCCTACGCCTTTCGGCCGATCAGGCCTCCGGCGCGGGGCCGTTGTAACGGCGGAAGACGACCGCCGAAGGCCGCCCCACGAGGTAGTGCTCCACTCCGTCCTCCAGCGCCTGGCGATAGACGCGCAGCGCCCCGTCGAAGGCATCGACGGTCTGGTCGATATCGTCGTCGCCGTGCGAATAGCTGACCACCAGCGAGGGAGCGAGGACGCCGCGCCGGATCGTTTCCTGCAGCAGCAGGGTGCGGAACGCCTGCGAGGGATTTCCCATCCTGTCCCGCGTGCCGTAGGACAGGCAGGCCGGGTGCCCGGCGACGTTGACATGGCGCTCGAGGCCATGGCCGGCGATGACCTGGTCGAGCCCCGCCTTCAGCCGCAAGCCCTGGCTGCGCAGATGCTCGATGACGGGTTCCTGCGCATAGACATGCATCGTCGCCACCGCCGCGGCCATGGCGTGCGTTTCGGCGCCATGCGTCGTCGACAGCAGGAAGACGCGCGGCTTTTCCACCTGCTCGATGCCGCCGAGCATCATATATTCCCGCTTTCCGGCAAGCGCCGAAATGGCAAAGCCGTTGCCCAGCGCCTTGCCGAAGCAGGAAAGATCGGGCTCAACGCCATAATGCGCCTGCGCGCCGCTCCGCGCCCAGCGCATGCCGGTGATCATCTCGTCGAGGATGAACAGCGCGCCGTTCTCATGGCAGAGGTCCCGCAGGTCCTGGAGATAGCCGGGCGCGGGATCCTCGCCGCGCGAGGCTTCGAGGATCAACGCCGCGATAGTGCCGGGATGGCGGGCGAAAAGCGCACGCGCATCGTCGAGATCGTTGTAACGGAAACCGAGCGTCAGATCGCGCACGGCCTGCGGGATGCCGGCATTCATCTCCGTCGTGGCGATGAACCAGTCGTCCGTCGAGAAGAACGGGTGATCGCTGCAGCGCGCGATGAAATCCCGGCCCGTCACGGCGCGTGCAAGCCGCACCGCCCCGGACGTCGCATCCGACCCGTCCTTGCAGAACTTCACCATGTCGGCGGTCGGGATCATGTCGAGGAAGGTCGAGGCGCATTCGACCTCGATATGGGAGGGCCGCGTGAAATTGCAGCCGAATTCGAGCTGCCGCATGACGGCATCGAGCACATGGCGATAGGCATGGCCGAGGCCGACCGCCCGGTTGCCCATGCCGTATTCGATATAGCCGTTGCCGTCGACATCCCAGACGTGACAGCCGTAGCCGTTGACGATGAAGCCGGGGGAAAGAACCGGATACTGGTCGT
>CAMLOC010000469.1 GCA_946481465.1 uncultured Shinella sp.
GGTCGGGGCGCGTGTCGGCGCGCTCGGCAATCTCGCAGCCATGGATACGCCGTTCAATCAGACGGGCTACACAGCCAAGCATATACAGAACACCCAGGCGGCGACCGTCGCCGAGGCCTTGCAGGACAACTCTTCGGTGCGCACGCTCGTCAACGGCGACCGCAGCAGCTATTTCGAGCAGGTCACCATTCGTGGCCTCCCGATCAGCAGTTACAACTACCTGTTCGACGGCTTGCCCGGAATTCTGCCATACAATTCGACGGCGGCGGAGCTTGCGGAGCGCGTTGAAGTGCTTAGCGGGCCGAGCGCGCTGATCAATGGCATGCCGCCTGACGGCGCGGTGGGCGGGACCGTCAATCTTGTCCCCAAGCGGGCCGGCGAGGAGCCGTTGACCGAATTCACCACCTTCTACCGCGGTGCCGGCGTGATCGGCGAACACATCGATATCGGGCGACGCTACGGCGACAGTCAGGAATTCGGCGTCCGTTTCAACGGCGTCTACAGCGGAGGCGAGACGAATATTTCGGATCAGGACAAGCATGCGCGGCTTGCTTCCTTCGGTCTGGACTACAAGGGCGACAGGTTGCGGCTTTCCGCCGACCTCGGATATCAGAGCAACACGACCGACAATGCCACGATTTCCAATTTCTATCTGGCTGACGGCCTCTCCGTTCCGCCTGCCATGAGCGGTCGTGACCAGGCCGTCTCGCCCTGGAGCTACAGCGATACGTCCGGGCGCTTCGCAATGATCCACGGGGAGTTCGATGCGACGGAGGACCTGACCTTCTACGGTGCCTATGGCGCCAGCGGCAGCCTATTCGACACCAACACGCTCGTCTCCCATACGATCCTCAATACCGACGGTGATTTCCTGGCGATGCCTTACCGGGTCGATGCCGAAATGCTCAGGACATCCCTGCAGACAGGTGTGCGGTGGCGCTTTGACACGGGGCCGGTCGCGCATCGCGTCGCCCTGCAATACGACCGCTCGACGGAAGACGCGGATATCGGCCTTGTCATTGGGGCCGCGCCGATATTTTCCAATCTGGATGATCTCTCCACGCTTCCCGATCCCGGACTCAAGGGCGTGCCCCGGGGCAGGCAGACGGAGGGGACGTATTCCGGTATTTCAGCTCTCTACACCATGTCGCTTTTTGACGAACGACTGCTGCTGATGGGCGGCTTGCGCAAACAATATGTCGAGACCCGGAGCTACGATGTCTTCACGCATGTTCCCAGCTCCAGCTATTCGGACGACGCGCTGAGCCCGACGGCGGCCTTTGTCGTCAAGCCGTGGGAGAACGTGTCCTTCTACGCCAACTATGCCGAGGGTCTCTCGCCCGGCATTGCGGTTCCCATCGGCTATGCCAATGCCGGCGCGATACTGCCGACATACAAGACGCGGCAACTGGAGGCGGGTGTAAAGGCCGAGTGGGGGGACTTCACGACGACCCTGAGCCTTTTTGACATAACCCAGCCGAGCCAGCGGCTGGATACGGCAACCAACGTTCTCGGCGTGGACGGCGAGCAGCGCAATCGGGGTATCGAGCTCAACTTCTTCGGGGAAGTCGCGGAGAATGTGCGGCTCCTCGGTGGCCTCCTGCTGCTTGATCCGCGTCTGACCAAGACGACGGGTGGGCTGGATGACGGCAAGGTTGCTGTCGGTTCGTCGCGGCTGCAGGCCAATATTGGCGCTGAATGGGACATGCCTTCCATCCCCGGCCTGAGCCTTGGTGGACGCCTGACATTCACCGGCGCGCAGTATTACGAGACGGCCGAACCTCGCCGCGAAATCCCATCCTGGACACGCCTCGATCTCGGCGGCCGCTATACGATCGAGCGAGAGGGTGCCCAACCGATCGTCATCCGTTTCAATGTCGACAACGCACTGGACACCGAATACTGGGCAAGCACGACCCATGGCCTGATTGCCGGCGAGGCCCGTACATTCAAGCTTTCCACGACCTTCCGCTTCTAGGCGTTTCCAGCGAAAGTGTGTCGCGGTTTTGCGTCCGGAACCTGCGTAAAAACAAAGGGATATAGCGGATTTCCGGTTCGGGGCTCGGCATCTGGATCGATATTGGAAAATTATTCCTCGTTTTGAGGTGTGACGTGGCGTGCCTCTGTTCGTCTAGTACAGCAGAGGCACTGCCTTCGCGTGATCCTGGAGGTCTGGACTTGATGGCATCGACCGGGCCGGTGAGGGAAAAGAAGAAGGCGACGCGGGTTTGGCTGATCGTGCACAGCTGGCTTGCCCTGCCGCTGTGGGTGCTGATCTTCTTCGTCTGCCTGACGGGGACGATCGCCACAGTGAGCCAGGAGCTGGTCTGGCTGGCAAAGCCGGAGGTGCGGGCGAACCGCCCGACGGCCGACGCGCTGCCGCTCGGCTACGATGCCATTCTCGCGGCGGTCGAGAAGGCCGAGCCGGGTGTCGCGGTGGGCTTCATCTCCCGGCCGGTCAAGTCGATCTTCGCGCTCGACGTGTCCGTAAGCTATCCGGACGGGCGCACCCGCTCGCTCTTCGTCAATCCCTATACCGGCGCCATCCAGGGCGTCGGCGGCGTGTTCGATTTCCGCTATTTCATGCGCGCGCTGCACGGCTGGCTGCTCGTGCCCTTCGTCGGCGCGACGAGCTGGGGCTGGTATCTCGTCTCCGCCCTGTCCATCCCGATGCTCGGTTCGCTGGTCACGGGCCTCGTCGTCTACAAGAAGTTCTGGCGCGGCTATCTCAATCCGCGACTGCGCCTGCGCAGCGGCGCGCGCATCTTCTGGGGCGATTTCCATCGCCTTGCCGGCATCTGGTCGGTGCCGTTCATCGCCATCATGGCGGTGACGGCGGGCTGGTTCCTGATCCAGCATATCCTTGCCGGCAACAATATCACGGTCTCGACCTTCGGCGTGCCGCCGGTCGTGGCGCGCGAGGACGTGCCGGCCGGAGGCGGCGCGAAGGCGCCGTGGATCTCGCTCGACCGGGCTGGGGAACTGGTGCGGGAGAAGTTCCCGGATCTGAGCCCGGACTTCGTTTCGCTGCCGAGCAACGCCTTCAGCCATATCGTCGTCGGCGGGCGCGGGGACTACCCGCTGATCTTCGAGACCGCCAACGTCAATCCCTATAACGGCAAGGTCGAGTGGACGCGCCGCGTCTCCGACCGCTCGGCGCTCGAACTCGTCACCGAGAGCATGCGCCCGCTGCACACCGGCGATTTCGCCGGCCTCTGGCTGAAGCTCGTCTATTTCGTCTTCGGGCTGCTGCTCACCATGATGGTCTTCTCCGGCATGATGATCTGGCTGAAGCGCACGGCGCTCGCCACCGCCAAGCTGGTGCGCGATGTCCGCGCGGAACGTGCCCTGCCGTCCACAGGCGGCGCGCGGGAGGCGGCGGAATGACGAGCGCGAAGGTCAAGGCCAATCCGCATGCGGGCCTGCCCGGCGCGCGTCATCGCTGGCGTTTTCACCTGAGCGCGCTGCTGCTCGTCATCCCCGTCGTCCTCGGCCCGAAATTCTTCCGGGAGGAGGCTTTGTTCTTCGGCGATTCCGGCCTCGGCCAGCGGGAACTTGGCGAGAAGGCCGTCGGCCCCTTCCATGTCGGCATCGCCGAATACATGGCCAATGCGCCGGTCGACCAAGGCCTTGCCGGCCATATGAAGACCTTCGCCATCCGCTGGAGCCCCGGGGATGCCGAGCACGTCAAGGCCAGCTATTTCCGGATCGGCAAGCCGCGCTCGCTGCGCGCCGCCGGTGTCGTCCTGTCGGGCGGGCCCTATCGCCAGATGGCGGATGTGCCGATCCCCGAGCGCACCCGGCCCGACGATGCCCTGTGGCTGACCGTCGAGGGCTGGGACGGCACGGTTCACCAGGCGGCCATTCCCCTGAAAGAAGCATCACCCGCCACCATCGCGTGGCTGAGGGAGCGTGGAGAAACGCGATGAAAAGACGGATTCTTGGGCTTGCCGCTGCGTTGGCCGCGACGATCGCTTCACCCGCCTATGCGCACTATCCCTATTGCACCTGCGCCATGGAAGACGGCAAGGTCGCCTGCAAGGGCGGCTTTTCCGACGGCACGGGCGCCGAAGGCGTGACGCTGGACGTGATCTCCT
>CAMLOC010000470.1 GCA_946481465.1 uncultured Shinella sp.
CTTCTTGCTGATCAGCACGATCTGCGGATTGTACTGGTGACGGGTCACCGTCATGTATTTCTGCACTTCGTAGAACTTGGCGTTCAGGATGTTGGCGGCGGGGTTCTCCTGGCCGTCGACGGTGCCGGTCTCAAGCGCCGTGTAGAGTTCGGTATAGGGCAGCGGCACGGCGTTGGCGCCGAGGCTGTTGAACAGCTCGATCGGGATCGGCGACTGGATGGTGCGGATCTTCAGGCCCTTGATGTCTTCCAGCTTGGTGATCTGGTGACGGTTGTTGGTGAGGTTGCGGAAGCCGAGTTCCCAATAGGCGAGGCCCACGAGGCCGGTATCGGGCAGCAAGTCCATCAGGCTCGTGCCGAAGGGGCCGTCCATCACCTTGTCGGCTTCCTCGCCGCTGCCGAACAAGAAGGGCAGGTCGACCGCGCCGAACTCCTTGACGTTGCTGGCGAGGATGCCGGCATTCAGCACCGTCATCTCGATGACGCCGCCCTGGAGCGCCGAGACGGTCTGCACGTCGCCGCCGAGCACGCCGCCCGGAAACAGCTTCACCTCGATCTTGCCGCCGCTCTTCTCCTTCACGAGTTCGGCGAATTTCTCCATGCCGGTGACCTGCGGATGGCCCTTGGTGTTGGCCGAGGCGAACTTGATCTGGTGCTCGCGGATTTCGGCCGAGGCCGGCATCGCGGCCAGCACGAGTGCCCCGAAGACGAGGCTTTTCAGTAGGGTATGCATGTTTTCCTCCCAGGTTTGGCCACGCTTCGCGTTCGGCCGGTTGAACGGATGTCGGTCAGTGCCCCAGCAGCGCCACGGGAACGAGGACGAGTTGCGGGAACAGGACGAGCAGCAGAAGCACGATGAGTTCGGCGATGAGGAAGGGCATCACGCCCTTCATGAGTTGCTCCATGTTGAGCTTGGACACGCCGCACAGCACGTTCAGCACGGTGCCGACGGGCGGGGTGATCAGGCCGATGGAGTTGTTGATGATGAAGAGGACGCCGAAATAGACCGGGTCGATGCCGGCCTCCTTGATGACGGGCATCAGGACCGGCGTCATGACGAGGATGGTCGGCGTCATGTCCATGGCGGTGCCGACCACGACGACGAGGGCCATGATGGCAAGCAGCAGCAGCGTCTGGTTGTCCATCAGCGGCTCGAGCAGCGAGACCAGTTCGCCGGGCACGTCGGCGACGGTGACGAGCCAGGCCGAGACGGCCGCGCAGGCGACGAGGAACATGACGACCGCGGTGATCTTGGCCGCCGAGACGAAGACGCCGAAGAGTTTGGCCGGCGGCAGCTCGCGGTAGACGACCATCGCCACGAACAGCGAGTAGACGGCGGCGACGACGCCGGCTTCCGTCGGCGTGAACACGCCGAATTTCAGCCCGACGATGATGATCACGGGCAGCATCAGCGCCCAGAGGCTGTCGACGAAGGCCTTGAGGCGGACCTCGCCGCTCTGGCGCGGCGGCAGCGCGAACTGCTCCTTGCGGGCGACGATCAGCCAGGTGATGCAGAGCGCAGCGGCGATCATCAGGCCCGGAAAGATGCCGGCGAGGAAGAGCTTGGTGATCGAGACGCCGCCGACGACGCCGTAGAGGATGAAGCCGATCGACGGCGGGATGATCGGCCCGATGATCGAGGCGGAGGCGATGAGGCCGCCGGTGCGCGCCGGGTCATGACCGGATTTCACCATCATCGGGTAGAGCAGGGCGCCGAGCGCCGCCGCATCGGCGACGGCCGAGCCCGAGAGGCTCGACAGGATGCAGGCCGCGAAGATGGCGACGAAGCCAAGCCCGCCGCGGATATGGCCGACCAGCGCCATGGCGAGGTCGACGATGCGGCGCGACAGGCCGCCGGTGTTCATCACCTCGCCGGCGAGCAGGAAGAACGGCACGGCCATCAGGGGAAAGCTGTCGGCGCCGTTGAGCACGTTCTGCGCGACGATCTGCGCATCGAACAGGCCGAGATACATCATCAGGGCGACGCCGCTGATGACCAGGGCGAAGGCGATCGGCACGCCGAGCGCCATGGGAACGAGAAGGGCACCGAGGAAGATCGTGACGGTCATCGCGGGCGCCTCAGCGTTTGGCCGAAGGGGTGGCGAGGGAGGGATCGTGCTCGAGCGCAAGCTCATCCTCGCTGTCCTTGACGAATTCGGCGGTGGTGACGTCGATGCGGCCGGTGAGGACGCCGATCATGTCGGAAAGAATGAGGAGGAGCGCGGGGACGCCGAAGGCAAGGCCCGCGCCGTAGAAGACGCCCATCGATATGCCGGTGGCCGGCGCCGAGACGTGGAGGTTGATCAAAGTCTGGGTCCAGCTGCCGCTGATCATCAGCCAGGTGGCCCAGACCATCAGCGCCTGGCCGGTGAGGACCGCAACCTTCGCAGCGGAGGGCGGCAGGCGGCGCAGCAGGGTATCGACGCCGAGATGGCCGTGCTCGCGCATGGCGACGACCGCGCCGAGGAAGGTGAGCCAGAGGAAGAAGATGCGCGACAGCTCTTCCGAATAGGTGATGCCCGTGTTGAAGGCATAGCGCAGCACGACATTGCCGAAGACCAGGACGACCATGCCGGCGAGCAGCGCGGCGATCGCGGCCTTCAGCCCGAAGAAGCAGAAATCGATGATGCGGACCATGCATTCCTCCCAAAGCGAATTGCCGCCGTGGCGGCCCCGTTCGTTCCTAGCGCAGCTCCGGTCGGCGCGGCAGGGGTACGGCGGCACCAGAACGACCCCTCCTGGTCGTTCCGGCTTCTTCAAAATGTACGAACTAGTACGTATGTCAAGCGGAGTCTCTTGAAAGACCCCCGCAACCTCAATATGACTGGCCGGGAGATCGGAAGCCGGGGCCTTGCGTACCGGCCGGCTTCGGGTTGTTTTTCTTGATGAAAATCAAGCTGATCGCCGGGAGACGCGACCACAGATGGCAGGACGGGCTGAAGCGGGACGAAAAAACGATCCGGAGCGGACGAAGGAGGATATCCTCGCCGTCGCCACCGAGGAGTTCGCCACCCATGGCCTTGCCGGCGGGCGCGTCGACGCCATCGCGGAACGCACGCGCACCTCGAAGCGCATGATCTACTATTATTTCGGCGGCAAGGAGGGGCTCTACCTCTCCGTGCTGGAGCGCGCCTATCGCAAGATCCGCACGCTGGAGGAGGACCTGAAGCTGGCGAGCCTGGCGCCCGAGGCGGCGCTGCGCACGCTGATCTCCAGCACCTTCGACCATGACGAGGCCAATCCGGATTTCGTGCGGCTGGTGAGCATCGAGAACATCCACCATGCCGCCCACATGCTGCGCTCGGAAGCGATCCGCGACCTCAACGTCTCGGTCATCGAGACGATCGCCGGCATCCTGGAGCGCGGCCAGGCCGAAGGCGTGTTCCGGCGCCGGGCCGACCCGATCGACGTGCACATGCTGATCAGCGCCTTCTGCTTCTTCCGCGTCTCGAACCGCTACACCTTCGGCACGATCTTCCGCCGCGACCTGTCGGAGCCCGAGACGATGGCGCGGCACAAGGGCCTGATCGCCGATGCGGTCATCGATTTCCTCAAGGCCGGCCCCGACGCCACCGCGCCCTGATCATCTCGGGTGAAATTTTTCTCCCCTCTCCGCGGGCGTCGCTTCCAAAAGTGCCCGGCCGCGCCAAATAGCAAGGAAACGCCGCCGCGCCTGATATAGTGTGTCGTCCGCAGCTGCTGCACGAACGAGGGAGACGTTCCATGACCGCGCCGCATCCGTCGAGAACCCATATCGGCAACCATGCCCTGCATCCTGAAACGCAGATGCTGAACTACGGCTACGATCCCGAACTGTCGGAAGGGGCCGTCAAGCCGCCGGTCTTCCTGACATCCACCTTCGTCTTCAAGTCCGCCGAGGACGGGCGCGACTTCTTCGATTACGTCTCCGGGCGCAAGGAGCCGCCGGAGGGGCGGGGCGCCGGCCTCGTCTATTCGCGCTTCAACCATCCCAACAGCGAGATCGTCGAGGATCGCCTGGCCGTCTACGAGCGGACGGAAAGCTGCGCGCTGTTCTCGTCGGGCATGTCGGCGATCGCCACGACGCTTCTCGCCCT
>CAMLOC010000471.1 GCA_946481465.1 uncultured Shinella sp.
TCGTCGACGGTCAGTTCCTTGCCGTCGTGGAACTTCACGCCCTTGCGGATGTTGAACGTCCAGGTGGCGGCATCCGCGGAGGGTTCCCAGGATTCGGCGAGCGCGGGAACCGGCTGGCCGGTCAGCGGCTCGGATTCGACGAGCATGTCGCCCCAGTTGCGGCCGACGACGAACATGAACTGCGAGAGCGCCTTTGCGGGGTCCTTCGAATCGGTCGCGGCGGCGCCTTCGAGGCCGAGCTTCAGGTTGCCGCCGCGCTTGGGCTCCTGCGCCCGCGCGGCAGTGTCGAACATCGTGCCGGCGGCGGCGAGCGTGATGCCGAAGGCGGCGGCGCGGCCCATGAACTCGCGGCGGTTCATCTTGCCGAGCGTGACCTGGCTGGTGAGGTATTTGGTGTAATCAGTCATTCCCCTGTTCCCTTTCGCTGGCCCATCAAGTGGGCATTTGTCGTTATGATTGGCAGAATTTCTGTTTTTCGCCTCTAAGGCAACCTTACAGCCGGTATTTTATGCCGGCCGCAGCGCATTTCCGTCTCCCGAAAGCCTCCTCCCAGTGCCGCGACGCGGCGCGTTATCCATAAGCTATCCACGCAGAAGCTGCGTGTAACGCCCTAAATTATCTATTCCTGCCACAAGTGCAGCTTATGGAGGAACACGGATCGCGCCCGATGCAGGGGCGCGCGCCTCATCGTCCCTTCCAGACGGGATCGCGTTTTTCCGCGAAGGCGCGGGCGCCCTCGAGCTGGTCCTCGCTGGAATAGAGAATATCGACCGTGCGGAACTGCCGCTTGGTGATCTTGTTCATGGTGGCCTGGAAGGTCTCGCCCTCGGCGGCGCGCACCACTTCCTTGATGGCGGCGTAGACGAGCGGCGGGCCGCTTTCGAGCAGGCGCGCGAGCTCCCAGGCCCGGTCGAGCAGCCTGTCGGCCGGCAGGATCTCGTTGACGAAGCCCCAGCGATGCGCCTCCTGGACGTCCAGCCAGCGGCCGGTGAGCAGCATGTCCATGGCGATGTGGTAGGGGATGCGCTTCGGCAGCTTGATCGAGGCGGCGTCGGCCACCGTGCCGGAGCGGATTTCCGGCAGGGCGAAGGTCGCATGCTCGGCGGCGAGGATGAGGTCGGTGGAGAGCGCGATTTCCAGGCCCCCGCCGCAGCAGATGCCGTTGACGGCCGCAATGACCGGCTTGTTGAGGTCGCGCAGTTCCTGCATGCCGCCGAAGCCGCCGATGCCGTAGTCGCCGTCCACCGCGTCGCCCGCGGCGGCGGCCTTCAGGTCCCATCCCGGACAGAAGAATTTCTCCCCCGCGCCGGTGATGATGGCGACGCGCAGGCTCTCGTCGTCGCGGAAATCGGCGAAGATTTTGCCCATGATGCGGCTGGTCGAAAGGTCGATGGCGTTCGCCTTGGGACGATCGATCGTCACTTCGAGGATGCCGCCTTCACGGCGCTGTCTTATCGGTCCGGTCATGGGTTTTTCCTCAGACGGATCAGCGCGTCGGCCGCGACGACACCGTCGCCTTCCGGCAGCACCATTATGGGATTAACGTCCAGTTCTTCGATTATTGAAGCGTTTGAAACGACATAGGATGCCGCTGATGCGACGGCGGCGACAAGGGCGTCGATATCGCCCTTCGGCGCGCCGCGATAGCCGGCAAGCAGTTTTGCCACCTTTAACCCGGAGAGCGCCGCGCGAATGGCCGTTTCGTCCGTCGGCAGGGTCAGGATCGCCGAATCCTCGAGCAGTTCGACGAGGATGCCGCCCGCGCCGACGGTCAGCACGGGGCCTGCCACCGGATCGCGAAGGGCGCCGACGATGAGTTCGGCGACGGGCCTGCCCACCATCTTTTCCACGAGGAAACCGGCGGCGACACCCGCCATGGCATTGGCGGCGTCCAGCACGGCCTTACGGCTCGCAAGGTTCAGCTTCACCGCGCCCGCTTCGGTCTTGTGCGCGACGCCGAGGCCCTTCAGCACGACCGGGAAGCCGAGTTCTTCCGCCGCATCGGCCGCGGCCGCGGCCGTCTCGGCGACAAGGCCTTTCGGAACGGGCAGGCCATGGGCGGCGAGCGCCCGCTTGGCTTCGTGCTCGGTCAGCGTGACGGGCTCGCCTTCCCCCTCCGCGGCCTTGAGGAGGGGGGCGGATTGCGGCCTGGCCCAGGCCTCGCCGATGCCGGCGGCGGTGTCCGCGGCGGCCAGCGCCTCCTCGATGCCGTAGAAGGGCACGACGCCGTTGCGCATCAGCATCTCGGCGGTCTCTTCCGGCATGTTCTCGCCCATCGAGGCGACGATGCCGGCATGGGCGCCCGATGCCTTCGAGGCGTCGATGACGGCGTGGCAGGTGGTGATCCAGTCGGCCGCGTCGCAGCGGTCGAGGCGGGGGAAATCCAGGACGACGAGGTTCAGGCCGTAGCCGCCCTCCATCATGGTGGTGAAGGCGGCGGTCTGCTTTTCGCGGTCGCCCCAGACGAAGGTGTGGTAGTCGAGGGGGTTGGAGATCGTCACCATTCGGCCGAGCGTTTCGCGCAGCGGCTGGCGTTGGGCCTCCTTCAGAGCGCGATAGTTCACCTTGCGCTTCACGCCGGCATCGGCCATCAGCGAAGCCTCGCCGCCCGAGCAGCTCATCGAGGAAATGTCGAAATTCGGCAGCGGGCCGGCGACATGCAGCAGCTTCAGCGTTTCCAGCAGCTCCGGCAGCGTCTCGACGCGGCCGATGCCGAGGCGGGCGAGGAGGGCCGAGGAGACGGCGTCGTTGCCGGCGAGCGAGGCCGTGTGCGAGACCGTGGCAAGCTGCGCCTGCTCGGATTTGCCGACCTTCAGCGTGACGACAGGCTTCTTCAGGTCGCGCGCGCGTTGGCCGAGGCGTTCCAGTGCCTCCAGGCTGTCGAAGCCTTCGATATGGAGGCCGACGGCGGTGACGCGCGGGTCCTCCAGCACGGCGCAGGCGAGATCGGCAAGGCCGGTCTGCGCCTGGTTGCCGGCGGTCAGGATATAGGCGAGCGGCAGGCCGCGCTGCTGCATGGAGATGTTGCAGGCGATGTTGGAGGACTGGGTGAGGACGGCGACACCCTTGTCGATCCGCAGCATGCCGTGCTGGTCCGGCCAGAGCAGGGCGCCGTCCAGCATGTTGATGAAGCCGTAGCAGTTCGGCCCGAGGATCGGCATGTCGCCGGCTGCCGCGACCAGCGCCTTCTGGAGGTCATCGCCGTCGGCAAGCTCGCTGACGGCCTCGCGGAAACCCGAGGCGTAGCAGACGGCCCCGCCCGCGCCGCGCGCCGAAAGATCGCGGATGATGCCGATGGTGAGTTCCCGGTTGACGCCGACGAAGGAGGCGTCCGGCGCGCCCGGCAGCTCGGCGACGGAGCGGTAGCACTTGCGGCCGAGGATTTCGTCCTCGCGCGGGTGCACCGGCCAGATCTCGCCGGCAAAGCCCATCTTGTCGCACTGGTAGATGACGCGGCGCGCCTCCTTGCCGCCGAAGACGGCGATGGATTTCGGCCGGATGAGGCGGTCGAGGGGGCGGGTCATGGCGCTGCTCCGTCATGGGGCAAGACCCCTCCCCAACCCCTCCCCACAAGGGGGAGGGACTTACGGTGCCGTCCCCGCCGCATTCTTCTTGAAACCTTGCTGCTAGCAGCGCCGATCAATGGAATTGAGGCGGCGCGGCCGGTTAAGTCCCTCCCCCTTGTGGGGAGGGGTTGGGGAGGGGTCTTCATCGCAATCACCATCCTCAAGCCCCCAGCGGCCGCAGGAGGTCGCGGCTGATGATGTGGCGCTGGATTTCCGACGTGCCGTCCCAGATGCGCTCGACGCGCGCGTCGCGCCAGAAGCGGGCAAGCGGCAGGTCGTCCATCAGGCCCATGCCGCCAAAGATCTGGATCGCCTCGTCGGTGACGCGGGCGAGCATTTCCGTCGCGTAGACCTTGGCCGAAGCGATCTCGCGGTTCGACGGCAGGCCCTGGTCGAGGCGCCAGGCGGCGGACAGCGTCAGGAGGTCGGCGGCGTCGATCTCGGTGATCATGTCGGCGAGCTTGAAGGAGACGCCCTGGTTGGCGCCGATCGGCTTGCCGAACTG
>CAMLOC010000472.1 GCA_946481465.1 uncultured Shinella sp.
TGCGAGGGCTGCGGCGAGTGGAACACCATCGTCGAGGAAGACCCGATGGGCGGCATCGGCTCCGGCCCCGGCAAGGTGCCGAAGAAGGGCCGCCCGGTCGCGCTGACCGCGCTTTCGGGCGAAATCGAGGAGGCGCCACGCATCCACACCGGCATCGGCGAACTCGACCGGGCAACCGGCGGCGGCTTCGTGCGCGGCTCGGCGGTGCTGATCGGCGGCGATCCCGGCATCGGCAAGTCGACGCTCCTGATGCAGGCCGCCGCCGCCCTCTCCCGCCGCGGCCACCGCATCATCTATGTCTCGGGCGAAGAGGCGGTGGCGCAGGTGCGCCTGCGCGCCCAGCGCCTGCAGGCCGCCGAGACCGACGTGCTGCTCGCCGCCGAGACCAATGTCGAGGACATTCTCGCCACCGTCGGCGAAGGCAAGCGGCCGGACCTCGTCATCATCGATTCGATCCAGACGCTGTGGAGCGACACCGCCGAGGCCGCGCCCGGCACGGTGACGCAGGTGCGCACCGGCGTGCAGGCGATGATCCGCTTCGCCAAGCAGACCGGCGCGACCATGGTGCTCGTCGGCCATGTCACCAAGGAAGGCCAGATCGCCGGCCCCCGCGTCGTCGAGCACATGGTCGACGCCGTGCTCTATTTCGAAGGCGACCGCGGCCACCACTACCGCATCCTGCGCACGGTGAAGAACCGCTTCGGCCCGACCGACGAGATCGGCGTCTTCGAAATGTCCGACAAGGGCCTTCGCGAGGTCTCCAACCCTTCGGAACTCTTCCTCGGCGAGCGCAATGCGAAAGCGCCGGGCGCCGCCGTCTTCGCCGGCATGGAGGGCACGCGGCCGGTGCTGGTCGAGGTGCAGGCCCTCGTCGCCCCCACCTCGCTCGGCACGCCGCGCCGCGCCGTCGTCGGCTGGGATTCGGCGCGGCTTTCGATGATCCTCGCGGTGCTGGAGGCCCATTGCGGCGTGCGCCTCGGGCAGCACGACGTCTACCTCAATGTCGCGGGCGGCTATCGCATCTCGGAGCCCGCGGCGGACCTTGCGGTCGCCTCGGCGCTGGTTTCCTCGCTTGCCGGTCTTGCCCTTCCCGCCGATTGCGTCTATTTCGGCGAAGTCAGCCTGTCGGGCGCCATTCGCCCGGTGGCGCACACCGCCCAGCGCCTCAAGGAGGCGGAAAAACTGGGTTTTTCGCAGGCCGTCCTGCCCGCCGGTTCCGCCGATCTGCCCAAGGGCGCCGGCAGCCGCTGGAGCGAGATCGACAGCCTGCCGGACCTGGTGGCGCGCATTGCCGGATCGAAAGGGGCCCTGAAGCGGGACGACGAGGACGTTTGACGGCAAAGGCCTGTGGGAAACAGCCCGCGCCGGCGTGCCGAACTGAGACGGCGAAGACGCCTTCCGCTAAGGTGCCCCCGCTTGAACGAGGCGGGGCCCGGCGACATTTCGGGTTTGGAGTAGGACGAATATGCCCATCACAATTCTCGACGGTATCGTCATCGGCGTCGCGCTGTTCTCCGCCGTACTGGCGATGGTGCGCGGCTTTTCGCGCGAAGTGCTCTCCGTCGCAAGCTGGGTGGGTGCCGCGGCGGCCGCCTATTTCCTCTATCCGGTCCTCCTTCCCTATGCGAAGGACTATACGACGAGCGACACGGTCGCCATGGTCGGCTCCGCCGCCGCCGTCTTCCTCGTCGCGCTCATCGTGATCTCCTTCATCACCATGCGCATTGCCGATTTCATCATCGACAGCCGCATCGGCGCGCTGGACCGCACGCTCGGCTTCCTGTTCGGCGCGGCCCGCGGCATCCTGCTCGTCGTCGTCGCCATGCTGTTCTTCAACTGGCTGGTCGCCCCGCAGCAGCAGCCCTCCTGGGTCACCACGGCAAAGTCCAAGCCGCTGCTCGACAACCTCGGCTCGCGCCTCGTGGCGCTGCTGCCGGAGGATGCCGACGCAACGATCCTCGACCGCCTGCGCGGCAAGCCGGCCGAGGGCGAAGGCGCCACGGAGGACCCGGACGGCGCCACCGGCGGCACGAACCAGGCGCCCGCCGAAGAGACGCCCGCCACGAACGGATGATGAGACGAGGAGAGCCCGCCGCTCGCGAGAAATGACGAAGGCGGGCTTTCTGATTTTCTGGTAATATAGACAATCGCCACTGACGCTTCCGGGCCTCGGTGGCAAATGCTTTCGGCGATACCCATATGGGCGACGAAAGACCCCGCGCAACCTCTAAGGTCCCGAGCAAAGGCTTGCAGCAATGAGCGATTTCCTGTTCCCCGGCCGCCACGACGACGATCTCGACGGCGACACGCTTCACGAAGAGTGCGGCGTCTTCGGCATCCTCGGCCATCCGGATGCCGCCACGCTGACGGCGCTCGGCCTGCACGCGCTCCAGCACCGCGGCCAGGAGGCCGCTGGCATCGTCTCCTTCGACGGCAAGCAGTTCCATACAGAAAAGCACATGGGCCTCGTCGGCGACCACTATACCAACCCGGTGACGCTGGCGAAGCTGCCGGGCAACATGGCGATCGGCCACACGCGCTATTCCACGACCGGGGAAGTGGCCCTGCGCAACGTGCAGCCGCTCTTTGCGGAACTGGAAGTCGGCGGCATCGCCGTCGCCCATAACGGCAACTTCACCAACGGCCTGACGCTGCGCCGGCAGATCATCGCCGGCGGCGCCATCTGTCAGTCGACCTCGGACACCGAAGTGGTGCTCCACCTCATCGCCCGCTCGCGCTACACCTCCACGACCGACCGCTTCATCGACGCGATCCGCCAGATGGAAGGCGGCTACTCGATGCTCGGCATCACCCGCACCAAGCTGATCGCCGCACGCGACCCCACCGGCATCCGCCCGCTCGTCATGGGCGAACTCGACGGCAAGCCGATCTTCTGCTCGGAGACCTGCGCGCTCGACATCATCGGTGCGAAATACATCCGCGACGTCGAGAACGGCGAGATCATCGTCTGCGAGATCCAGCCGGACGGTTCGATTGTCATCGAATCGAAGAAATCCGGCAACGCGCAGCCCGAACGGCTCTGCCTCTTCGAATATGTCTATTTCGCCCGCCCCGATTCCGTCGTCGGCGGCCGCTCGGTCTATGTCGCGCGCAAGAACATGGGCATGAACCTCGCCAAGGAGCACCCGGTCGAGGGCGATGTGGTTGTCCCCGTTCCCGATGGCGGCACGCCCGCAGCCCTCGGCTATGCGCAAGAGAGCGGCATCCCGTTCGAATACGGCATCATCCGCAACCACTATGTCGGCCGCACCTTCATCGAGCCGACGCAGCAGATCCGCGCCTTCGGCGTCAAGCTGAAGCATTCGGCCAACCGCGCGATGATCGAGGGCAAGCGGGTGATCCTCGTCGACGACTCCATCGTGCGCGGCACGACCTCGCTGAAGATCGTGCAGATGATCCGCGATGCGGGCGCGAAGGAAGTGCATATCCGCGTCGCCAGCCCGATGATCTTCTACCCCGACTTCTACGGCATCGACACGCCGGACCGGGACAAGCTGCTCGCCAACCAGTACAACGACGTCCAGGCGATGGCGAAGTATATCGGCGCGGATTCGCTGGAGTTCCTCTCCATCGACGGGCTCTACCGCGCCGTCGGCGGCGAGGACCGCAACCCGGCCCGCCCGCAGTTCACCGACCACTACTTCACCGGCGACTATCCGACGCGCCTCCTTGACAAGGAAGGCGAGACGATGGGACGGAAGGTCTCGGTTCTGGCAAGCAACGGATAATTGAAGACATTATGAGCATCGACCTGAAAGGCCGCCTCGCGCTGGTCACCGGCGCGTCGCGCGGCATCGGCTATTTCACCGCCCTCGAACTCGCAAAGGCCGGCGCGCATGTCATCGCCTGCGCCCGCACGGTCGGCGGCCTGGAGGAACTGGACGATGCGATCAAGGCGCTCGGCGGCTCGGCGACGCTGGTGCCCTTCGACCCTGCCGACATGGCGGCGATCGACAAGCTCGGCGGCTCGATCTTCGAGCGCTGGGGCAAGCTCGACATCCTCGTCGCCAATGCCGGCGTGCTCGGCACGATCTCGCCGATCGGCCAT
>CAMLOC010000473.1 GCA_946481465.1 uncultured Shinella sp.
CGGCGAGAAACCGGCCCGCACGCCGAAGGCGGAATTCGACCTCGGCCGCGTCGATCTGTCGAAGACCGTCGCCGAAGCCGGCATTATCCGCCAGGTGCTCTTCGTGCCGCCCTCGATGCTCGCCGCCGACCTGATGGCGCGCATGCAGGCCGACCGCACGCAGATGGCCCTCGTCATCGACGAATACGGCGGCACCGACGGCCTCGCCTCGCTGGAAGACATCGTCGAGATGGTCGTCGGCGATATCGAGGACGAGCACGACGACGAGGAAGCCATGATCCAGCGCGTCAGCGACGATGTCTTCGTCGCCGATGCCCGCGTCGAGTTGGAGGAGCTGGCCGAGGCGATCGGCCCCGACTTCGACATCCGCGAACAGCTGGAAGATGCCGATACGCTCGGCGGCCTGATCTTCGCCTCGCTCGGCCGCATTCCCGTGCGCGGCGAGGTGGTGCAGGCGGTGCCGGGCTTCGAGTTCCATGTCCTCGACGCCGATCCGCGCCGCGTCAAGCGGGTGCGCGTCACCCGCAAGCGCGCCGGCTCCGTCCGTCGCCGCGAGCGCAAGCCGGAAGGCGAGGGGGGAGTTCTCGCCGACCGGCAGAAGCTGCCGGAACATGAGAACGACGGGGCGAACGCGGAATAGGCGCGGCAATCGCCTTTGGGGTTTGCCCCTCACCCTAACCCTCTCCCCGCAAGCGGGGAGAGGGGACTTGCCCCACGAGCGGGTATTGGTTGGAGAAACCGTTTCGGCATATCCCCTTCTTCCCGCTAGCTGGGAGAAGGTGCCGGCAGGCGGATGAGGGGCCAGCGCCCCGATACATTTACCCTACCATGACGCGGGACAAGGCGCCGGTTTTTTGGAAGACTGGCGCCGGCTGATTCGGGGACATAAAAAGGGGACGGCATGGAGCGGCTTGCGGGCAGGGTCATGCTCCTGTCTGGGACGAGACGGGCGCTTTTGGCATTTCTTGCGGGCTTGATCGGCGTGCTGGCGCTGCCGCCCTTCGGCTTCTTCGCGGCGCTGTTCGTTTCCTTCACCTTGCTCGTCTGGCTGATCGACGGCGCCAGCGCCGCGCCGGAGGCCGGGTTCCTGCGGCGCCTTGCGCCGGCCTTCCGCATCGGCTGGTTCTTCGGCTTCGGTTATTTCGTCGGCGGACTCTGGTGGCTCGGCAATGCGCTGCTTGTCGAGGCGGACGCCTTCGCCTGGGCCTTGCCGCTCGCCGTCTTCGGCTTGCCGGCCTTCCTCGCCCTCTACTACGGCCTTGCCGCTGCGTTCGCCCGCCTCCTCTGGTCGGACGGCATGGGCCGCATCGCCGCGCTCGCCTTCGCCTTCGGGGTCGGGGAGTGGCTGCGCGGCACGCTGTTCACCGGCTTTCCGTGGAATGCCGTCGGCTATGGCGCCATGCCGGTGCCGCTGCTCATGCAATCGTCCGGCATCGTCGGCATTGCCGGCATGAATGCGCTCGCCGTCTTCGTCTTCGCCGCGCCGGCGCTGATCGGCACGCGGCGCGGCCGGGGCCCCGGCCTTGCGCTCGCCGCCCTGCTCCTCGCCGCCCATATCGGCTACGGCTACTATGCCCTTCATATCGCGCCGACGCCGGAAGGCGAGGCGACCGTCGTCCGCCTCGTCCAGCCGGTCATCGATCAGGCGATGAAGCTCGACGACAGCGCGCGCGCGCAGATCTTCGAACGGCACCTGGCGCTGAGCTCGGCCAAGCCGGCCGAAGGGGGCAAGCGGCCCGATATCGTCGTCTGGCCGGAAACCTCCATTCCCTTCATCCTGACGGACAATCCCGATGCGCTGGTGCGCATCGCCGCCGTGCTGGAAGACGACCAGGTGCTGATCGCCGGCGCCGTGCGCACCGAAAGCGCCGGTTCCGGCAAGGCGCCGCGCTACTACAATTCCATCTATACCGTCGATGGCCGGGGGCAGATCACCGGGGCGGCCGACAAGGTGCATCTCGTGCCGTTCGGCGAATACATGCCCTTCGCCGATCTCCTCGAAAGTCTCGGCGTCGATGCCGTGGCCATGCCGGGCGGCTTTTCCGCCGCGCGTGAGCCCCAGTTGCTGACGGCGCTCGGCAAGGGTTTCTATCCGCTCATCTGCTACGAGGCGATCTTCCCGTCGGAGATCACCGGGGCCGCCGATACGGCCGCTGCCCTCCTGAATGTCACCAACGATGCGTGGTTCGGCAGGACACCCGGTCCCTACCAGCATTTCCAGCAGGCGCGCCTGCGCGCCGTCGAGCGCGGCCTGCCGCTGATTCGCGCCGCCAACAACGGAATCTCCGCCGTGGTCGATGCCAGGGGGCGGGTGGTCGCAGGCCTTTCCCACGATGTGCCCGGCTTTGTCGACGCAACCATTCCGGGAAGATTCCCTGTCGATGGGCGGGGAAAGTGGCGGTTTTGGTCGTTTCCGATCATCCTCGGCATTCTCCTGGCGGCGGCTGTCATTTCTCGCATTGGTTTTAGAAACAGGAAGAATTGACCCAAAACCCCTAAAATAGCATAGTGCACGCCGCCGGCGGTTCTCCTGTATTGTAGCGACCTTCAGAGTCTGCGCATACAACGTGACGTTAGGTTTTCGTTAACGTAGCCGGTAGGGCCATTTCCGCGTTAGGACTTAAAGTGATGATGGAAAACAAGAAGAAGCCGAATCCGATCGATATCCATGTCGGCAGCCGGATCCGGCTTCGCAGGACCATGCTCGGCATGAGTCAGGAGAAGCTGGGCGAAAGCCTCGGCATCACCTTCCAGCAGATCCAGAAATACGAGAAGGGCACGAACCGCGTCGGCGCCAGCCGGCTGCAGAACATTTCGAGCATCCTCAACGTGCCCGTCTCCTTCTTCTTCGAGGATGCGCCGGGCGAGCAGGCGGATGCCCAGGCCGGCTTTGCCGAAGCGTCGAGTTCCAACTACGTGGTCGACTTCCTGTCGTCCTCCGAAGGGCTCCAGCTCAACCGGGCCTTCGTCAAGATCGGCGACCCCAAGGTCCGCCGCAAGCTCGTGGACCTCGTCAAGGCGCTCGCCGCCGAGGCCGAAATGGAATGATCTCCGTGTGAGATCGGCAAGGAAAAGGCGGTCCTTCGGGGCCGCTTTTCGTTTGCACGGAACCTGAAAAGTCCACGTAAAACGCCCGCAAAGCCGGGACATAAACATATTCTTATGTCCTTCTGTGCTTGTCTTTCCCCCGCGAACTGAATAACAACGTCGAAGTCCATTTTCTTTGAGGGGAATTCCCGCATGCGCAGCAGTTATCTCTTCACCAGCGAGTCCGTCGCCGAGGGCCACCCGGACAAGGTGTGCGACCGTATCTCCGACGAAATCGTCGATCTGGTCTACCGTGAAGCCGTGAAGTCGAAGGTCGATCCGTGGTCGGTCCGTATTGCCTGCGAAACGCTTGCGACGACCAACCGCGTCGTGATCGCCGGTGAAGTGCGCCTGCCGCCGAGCCTCCTGAAGAAGGACAAGGACGGCAACGACGTCATCAATCCCTCCAAGTTCAAGTCGGCCGCCCGCAAGGCGATCCGCGATATCGGCTACGAGCAGGACGGCTTCCACTGGAAGACGGCAAAGATCGACGTGCTGCTGCACTCGCAGTCCGCCGATATCGCCCAGGGCGTCGACAATGCCGCCGACAAGCAGGGCGACGAGGGCGCGGGCGACCAGGGCATCATGTTCGGCTATGCCTGCCGCGAGACCGCGGACCTGATGCCGGCGCCGATCTACTATTCGCACCGTATCCTTGCCCTTCTCGCCGAAGCCCGCAAGAAGGGCGAAGGCGATGCCGGCAAGCTCGGCCCGGATGCCAAGAGCCAGGTGACCGTGCGTTACGTCGACGGCAAGCCCGCCGACGTCGCCTCCATCGTGCTTTCCACGCAGCATCTCGACGATAGCTGGGATTCCAGGAAGGTCCGCCAGGTCGTCGAGCCCTACATCCGCGAGGCGCTGCACGACATCGCCATCGCCGACGATTGCTCCTGGTACATCAACCCGACGGGCAAGTTCGTCATCGGCGGCCCGGACGGCGACGCCGGCCTCACCGGCCGCAAGATCATCGTCGACACCTA
>CAMLOC010000474.1 GCA_946481465.1 uncultured Shinella sp.
CCTTCTCCCCAGCGGGGAGAAGGTGCCGGCAGGCGGATGAGGGGGTGCCGAAGGCTAGAAAAAACAAGGGCTTCCACCCGCGACGCCCCCTCATCCGACCCTTCGGGCCACCTTCTCCCCGCCGGGGAGAAGGAAGGAGCGGCAAAGTCGAATTCCCTACGCGATATTGCAAAGAGAGGTCTCGACCACAGGCGAAATCCCCCCGGGACCGCCTCAGAGCGCGCCGATGTCCTTCAGCTTGGCCAGCACCTTCTCGTTCGGCTCGCCGGTCACCGGCAGGCGGTAGTGCTTCTCGAAATGGCGGATCGCCGTGCGGGTCTTCTCGCCGATCAGCCCGTCCACGGCGATATCCGTGTAGGCGATGTTGCTGAGGCCCTTCTGGATCTTCATCACCAGGTCGCTCGGCGCCGGCCGCGCGACGGCGGAGGTGACGGCCGGATCGGCCTCGGCGCGCATGATGGCAGCCGCAACGGGGTCTTCGTCGGCCTCCGCCTGCGGCTGGGTCTGCGTCTGGGTCTTGACGGGCGTGCCTTCGATGGCCTTCGCCACCTCGTCGAAGGGCCGCTCGGCCGGCGTCACGTCGGTGATCTCGGGCAGCGGCTCGCCCTCCTCGGCGCGCTCGATGACGAAGGTCGTCACGTCGTGCGGCTCGGGCTTTGTCGCGGTGAAGCCGAGGGAATTGTCGGCCGAGCGCATCTTCAGGAAGGGCGCCGGATGGCCGCCCGGCTGATACCACAGCGCATTGGCGGCGACGAAGGAGAAGACCACGATGAAGGCGCAGGTGCCGCCGATGGCGGTCGGGTGGCGCGCGGCAAGCCCGCCGAGCGCGGCAAGCCCGGTGATCACGATGTTCGGCCGGCGCGGCGCCGCGCGCGCGCCGGACCGGCCCTTGCGGGCCTGGCCCTCCGGCCGCCGCTCAGGCTGTCTTCTGACGTGCGCGTTCATGCTTCGTGTCCTTGCCATCCAGCGACGGCTCGTAAACGGTCTCGACCACGGCCGCAAGGCGCGGCGGGAATTCGACGGTGGATGCGGCGCCCGGCCGGGGCTCGCTTTCCGGAGCGGCGGCGCCGGAGCCGTCGGCCGGCACGCGCACGGTGATGACCGTGCCCTCGCCCGGCCGGCTCTCGATGGCGAAGCTGCCGCCGTGCAGCGCCACGAGGCCCTTGACCAGCGACAGACCGAGGCCGGTGCCCTCGTACTTGCGGGTATATTCGTTCTGCACCTGCATGAAGGGCTGGCCGATCAGCGCCAGCTTGTCGGCCGGGATGCCGATGCCGGTGTCGCTGACGGTCAGGATGAGGTCGCGCCCCTCGCGCGCCGCATCGATGGTGACGATGCCGCCGCGGTCGGTGAACTTGATCGCATTGCCGACGAGATTGATGAGGACCTGCTGGATCGCCCGCTGGTCGGCGACGGCCTCGCCGATGGCGCGCGGCACGCGGCTCGCCAGCGTGATGCCCTTGTCGCGCGCCTGCAGGCCGAGCATCTGCTCGCAGGCCCGAACGCTGTCGGCGACGAGGAAGGGTTCGGTCAGGAGTTCGTAGCGGCCCGCCTCTATCTTCGAGACGTCGAGCATGGTGTTGACGACCGACAGGAGGTGCGAGCCCGACTGGTGGATCAGCGTGACATATTCGCGCTGGCGGTCGTTCTCCAGCCTGCCGAAATATTCGCCCGACAGGATGTCGGAAAAGCCGAGGATGGCGTTCAGCGGCGTGCGCAGTTCGTGGCTGACAGCCGCCAGGAACCGCGTCTTGGCGTCGTTGGCCGATTCGGCCTCGGCCGCCTTGCGCACGCTCTCGCCGCGCAGCCGCGCCTCGTCGGAAATGTCGCGCGACTGGGCGACGACGGCGGCAAGCGCGCCGTCCGCGCCGGCAAGCGCCGTCATCTCCACGCGCATATGGGTGAACTGCTCGGCGTCCGGCTCGAGGCGCGGACGGTCGATGCGCAGCTCGACGGTCTCGCGCGTGCCGCCCTGGCGCAGGCGGTCGATGGCGGCGAGGAAGCCGATGCGGTCGGACACATGGATCTGGTCGAGATAGCCGCGGCCCATCGGGTCGCGCAGCCAGGCGAGCATGTCCGCGCGGTCGCGGCCGTGCACGGCGGTCACGAAGCCGCGCGCATCGTGCAGCGTCACGAGGCCGGCGAAGAGATCATAGGGAGAGGCGGCAGGCGGCGCGGTGGCGGCAAGCTCCTCGGCAAAGGTCTTTTGCGGCGCGGGTTTCGCCTCGCGGCCCGCGGCGGCGGCGGCCAGCAGCGCGCCGGCGCCGGCAAGCGCCACGCCGGCCGGCAGCGCGGCGGAGGCGGGCATGACGGTGGAGAGGACGAGCGGCAGGCCGGGAACGGCCGCCAGCAGCGCCAGCGTCGTGGCGCGCAGGGATGCGGACGGGCGCTCATCGCCGGCAACGCCAGCAACGCCGGCGACGGCGCCCAGGCGGGCTGCCATTCTGTCAGCGATGATGGTCAATTGGCGCAACGCGAAACCCTGCCGTTTATATTCTTTTGGTGCGCCCAAAATCGCATCGGCGGCTTAAGGAAAGAATAAACGGCGGGGGCGCAAAGCGGGTCAAAAAGGGCCAAAAGTCCCATTTCGGGGCAATCCAACGGCCATTCGTCCGGCGTGGTTAACGGGGCGTAAGCGCCTCATTTTGCGGCATTTTTCTGTTCGTGTTAACGTCTTGGGCAGAGGGCCGGAAAGGCCGCCCCCGGCATTCCGGCGCCTTGCCGCCGCGCTGCCCGCCACGATCCTTAACGCCGATCGCTAAAATCCGCCTCAAATGCGCTTAAAGTGCCGGGAAAGGCGAGATAGATCGCATTTTAATCAAAACTGGGCAAAACCCGAATGATTCCTGCAAAGGGGAATTTCCTTCCCGCCCCTATTCTCGCATCAACGGTTCGCCAAGGACCAAACGAGCCGAAGGCCGCAAAGAGCCGAGGCGATAACGAGGATGGCAAGCGATGTGGTTTCTGATCAAGGGAACGTTCTGGTTCTCACTGGTTCTCGTCCTGCTCCCCTTCCTGGACGCGGAATCCTCCGCCAAGCTGGAGAAGGGCCCGACGGTCGAGATCGGCGACACGTTCACCGCCGCCAGTGAAGCCCTGCACTACGTCACCGCCATGTGCCTCGAAAAGCCCGACGTCTGCGAGAAGGGCGCCGAGACCTTCGTCGCCCTCGGCCACCGGGCCCGCGAAGGCGCCCGCATCGCCTACCAGTTCCTCGATACCCAGTTCGCCGAAGAAGGCGCCGCCGTCGCCAAGGCCGATCCGGCCGGCAAGGAAGCGCTCGACCAGCCGCTGCCGGCCGTCGCCGCGGTCGATGCCGACGACGAGATCATCACCGGCACGGTCGCCGTCCCGACCCGCCGCCCCGACCGAAAGGGCTGACACCGCCCCCGTTTTTCTGCCTGCCTCACTCGTTGCCCTGCAACCGCCGCACGGACCCGTTCCTTGCGGCGTTTCTTTTTGTCCCGTCGCTTTCCGGTTCAAATTCGGGGCGGCCTCGCCTATATGAAGGCAGTCCCCGCACACGGAAGAACCATGGCCACGCTGCAAGAGATCATCGACGACTTCGCCTTCCTCGACGAGTGGGAGGACCGCTACCGCTATGTCATCGAGCTTGGCAAGGCGCTGCCGGACCTGCGGGAGGACCAGCGCACAGCCGCCAACAAGGTGCAGGGCTGCGCCAGCCAGGTCTGGCTCGTCAGCAAGGCCGGCGCGGGCGCGGACCCGGTCATGACCTTCGAGGGCGATTCGGACGCGCATATCGTGCGCGGCCTCGTCGCCATCGTTCTCGCCATCTATTCCGGCAAGCGCGCCTCCGAAATCGCCGCCCTCGACGCCATCGACACGTTCAACGCCATCGGCCTCGTCGAGCACCTTTCCTCCCAGCGCGCCAACGGCCTGCGCTCGATGGTGCGCCGCATCAGGGAAGAGGCCGCGGTGCGGGTGGCGGCGTAGGCGGCCGGCATGTTCGCCTGAGCGGCCTCAGCATCGCTGCCCCCCGCTCTCCCTTGTCGACCGGGCATTAGCCCCCCCTCTGGCCTGCCGGCCATCTCCCCCTCAAGGGGGG